>MHZA01000149.1:14713-17430 GCA_001828595.1 Planctomycetes bacterium RIFCSPLOWO2_12_FULL_40_19 | reverse complement strand
AGCCTGCAACCGTTGCCCTCCTCGGAATAGGTTTGGCCGGGCTTGCAGGAGCGGCAGTAAGACGAAGACTGAAAAAGGCAAAACAGCAATAACACCAGAAAGTCTGTTTTACCAATATTATCACAATCACAGGGGGCATATTTATTGCCCCCTTTTTTTTATTAATCAATTTCCCGCCCCAAACCACATCTCATTAGACGATAGATACGCTTTCATAAGTAAAGTTTGTTTCTTACAGGAATTTAAATTAAAAGTCTAAAGACTTAACTCCAACACCTGTCTGCGTGCGACCTGCCTGCCGCGCTGCGGCGCAGGCACGGCGCACAGGCAGAGGGGAATTTACCCTTCAAGGTTTTTAAATCTCGATTAATTAAGGCAAGTTTCTTTTTCCTGGTCCATCCTTTTATTTGCAACTCTCTTTTTAGGGCTTCCGATTTTGTTGAGTAGCTCTCAAAATACACGAGCGACACTGGAAGCGTGGAACGGGTATAACTACCTCCGTTTCCATTCTTGTGATCATCAATTCTACGCTGTAAATTGAGGGTAATGCCAGTATATAAGGATTTATCGCGACACTCTAATACATAAAGATACCACATGTAACTTATCCTTTTCGCCCTTCGGCAGGCTCAGGGCCATGTTTCGAGACGAAACATGGCTGGGGTACCAGGATTTGAACCCGGACAAATTGAACCAGAATCAATTGTGCTACCATTACACTATACCCCATTGATTTGCTATTTTATTTGATATCTCTTTAATATCAACATAAAAATTAAGATTTTTAAGGAGAGCTGCGGGAGCATTCCTAAATTGTTGTAATACGACTATATCAGCCGGAAATATGGAGTGCATCATCAGTGATGATGCGTGTTAAAGCAGTGACACGGTCACTGCACTCCAAAAAAATAATCCTGTACAACAATTTAGGAATGCTCCCCTTAAAAGCAGTATGTTAAGGTTATGAAGGTTTTTTCCCTATATGAATCGTAACTATACCTAACGTCCTTGTAAAGAACCTTACATCTTCCAGGCCGCATTCCTCCATCTTTTTCTTCAAACTTAATTTATCCGGAAATGCCAGGACTGATTGCGGCAGATATGTGTATGCATCAATCCTGCTTTTGGATACCAATCTTCCAATCATTGGCAGTATCCTGGTAAAATAAAAGAGATATATTCGTCTGAAAAGGAAATTTGTCGGTTGTGAAAATTCCAGTATTACAACCCTGCCATCCGGCCCGACAACTCTTCTCATCTCTTTTATTCCCGCCTCCAGGTCTGCAACGTTTCTTATGCCAAAGGCAACCGTAGATATCTCAAAGGAGTTATCACGGAATGGAAGTTGTAACGTATCGGCTTCAATAAGCTTTATCTTGTTTTCTAAATGTCTTTTCTTTATCTTCGGCAATCCATACCTTAACATATCGTGACAATAATCGCTTCCGACTACCAGCCCATTTCCATTTAATAACTTTGAATATGAGATGGCAAGGTCTCCTGTTCCCGTACAGACATCCAGCACTTTGGTATCCGTCTTTACGCCACTTACTTTTGCCGCAAACTTTCTCCACGACTTGTCGAAGTTAAGACTCAAAAGCGCATTCAGAAAATCATATACCCTGACAATAGAGCCAAACATGTTTCTTATGTTTTCGGCTTTTTTCTTTAAAAGTTCTTCCTGTGATATTTCTTTATCAGTATTCATTGGTGATTTCGGGCGGCGCTGACGCTGAGGACTTCGTTCATACTTCCGCTACGGTATCCTTCAAGGTCCAGTGTGACATAAGTAAACCCTATTTCTTTAAATTTACAGAGCAGTTCCTCTCTTGTGGGAGAATTGGCAAGAATATGTATGTCTTCCGGCAAGGCCTCAATCCTTGCAATCGTTTCGTGGTGCCTTACTCTGAATTGTACCAGGCCTAAATTCCTTAAATATTTTTCTGCTTCTGATACCATTCTGAGTTTTTCCTCCGTTATAGACTGTCCGTATGGAAATCTGGATGACATACAGGCGTATGCAGGCTTATTCCAGTTAGGAAGATTCAGCATTCTTGAGACTTCGCGTATGTCCTTTTTTGTCATGCCGGATTCCTTTAAAGGGCTCTTAACATTCAGCTCTTTAGAGGCTTTTAATCCGGGGCGGAATTCCTGTGTATCATCCAGATTTGCGCCATCCGCAACATTTAAGAAATCATACTGTTTAGCAATAACTTTCAGTTTTTCAAAGAGTTCGGTCTTGCAGAAATAACATCTGTCAGGAGGATTATCTGCGAATCCTTCTATAGCCAGTTCACTGGTATCTATTACCAGGTGTTTTATGCCTATCTCTTTTGCCAGTTTTTGCGCCTCTTTGAATTCAAAATCAGGATAGGTTTCTGACCTTGCCGTAACCGCCATAGCGTTGTCTTTAAGGATGTCGTAGCATACTTTGGCAACAAGCGTGCTGTCCACACCGCCTGAGAATGCGACGACAACACTTTTCAGTTCACTGACAATTTCCTTTAGTTTCGATAATTTTTCTTCTACTGTCAAAATAATTTCCTCATCAAAAAATTGATTATTTGATTCCCAGAACTTTATAGGCTACAATACTTTTATTAATTCCTTTAAGAGTTATATCCGGGATTATTTCTGTTTCAAAAGTATTTTTTACCATACCGAATGTCCTTCATTAAATTTATGTATAGAAAATTCAATTTTGTGCTTATTACACC
>MHZA01000149.1:13428-14685 GCA_001828595.1 Planctomycetes bacterium RIFCSPLOWO2_12_FULL_40_19 | reverse complement strand
CCCGTCTACCCGTCCGAACGGCATGGCCGGGCGGGCGCCGTTCGCCAGCCCGACAAGACTGTTCTGGCGGGGACAGGTACCTATTCGGGCAGGTTCGGGCAGGTACCGTTCGGTACGGGCGGGAAGGGTAAAATCCAGGAAGGAGTTAAGGCTTTAGCCTTTTAACATAAAGAACATACCTGATTGGTTTAGGGATTCAGGAATTCCCCAAACAAGGTATTAATATAGTCTTACAAGGTCGGTTATAATGTCTCTTAAACCCGGTTTACTTATCTCCTGAAGTTCATACTTTGCTCTCACAATAGGTTTGTTTATCTTGATTATTTTACCTAAATCTATTGGGGTACCGATGATAACCGCATCACAATCTGTTCGGTTAATAGTTTCTTCAAGTTCGCGGATTTGTTTCCGGCCATAACCCATGGCAGGGAGAAGATTATCAATACCAGGGTACTTTTTGAATGTCTCTTTTATGCTTCCGGTTGCAAATGGCCTTGGATCAACAAGTATGGATGTACCATATTTTCGGGCTGCCATGACTGCAGCGCCATAAGTCATTCCGCCATGGGTTACTGTTGGCCCATCTTCCACGGCAAGAACTTTACGGCCCTTTATAATTTCCAGATTTTCAACCGTAATATGCAGAGACGCATCAATTACAGAAGCCCCTGGATTCATTTTTTTAATATTGTCTTTAACCTTGATAATGTTTTCGGCATCAGCAAATTCTTCTTTACTTATAATTACTATATCTGCGAGTATCAGGTTGGTTTCACCGGGATAGAACGTCACTTCATGCCCCGGCCTGTGGGGATCTACAAGGGTTATGTGGATGTCAGGTTTGTAAAAGGGTAAATCATTGTTGCCTCCATCCCATACGATTATGTCGGCTTCGTCCTCCGCCTTTCTTAATATGGCTTTGTAATCAACACCTGCATAGACGACTGTGCCCTGTTCAATATGAGGTTCATATTCCTCCATTTCTTCAATAGTGCAATCGTGCATGGCAAGATCTTCGTATGTTTCAAAGCGTTGAACTTTCTGCTTTACCAGGTCTCCATAAGGCATTGGATGACGGATAACCACAACCTTCTTCCCTGCTTCTTTTAATATCTGACATACCCTTCTTGTGGCAGCGCTCTTTCCGCATCCGGTCCTGACTGCGCATACTGCAATAACCGGCACTTTACTTTTGAGCATAGTCTGATCCGCTCCCAGGATAATAAAACTGGCGCCGGCTGCCTGTACTTCACTGGC
>MHZA01000149.1:12985-13406 GCA_001828595.1 Planctomycetes bacterium RIFCSPLOWO2_12_FULL_40_19 | reverse complement strand
TGATAAGTTTCGCTAACTCCTTTTCATCATAAATGGGAATACCTTCAGGGTATAATCTGCCGGCAAGTTCTGATGGATACTTTCTATCAGCGATGTTGGGGATCTGGGTTGCTGTGAAGGCGACAACTTCATAATCTTCGTTATCTTTAAAAAAGACATTGAAATTGTGGAAGTCTCTCCCCGCAGCGCCCATTATTATGGTTTTTTTTCTTTTCATGTTTATTTCAGTTTAGAAATAAGTTCATGTATAGGAATTTCAAAGTTGTCAAGATAATAAGTTTTGGAGTACATCGTCCGCCTGCCTGTGCTGTGCCTGTCTGTGCACCGCACAGGTAGGCGACAGCACGCAGACAGGTGTTGGAGTTAAGTCTTTAGACTTTTATTGTATCGGTAGCGGAGGTTTTTAAACCTCCACACACAA
>MHZA01000149.1:0-12872 GCA_001828595.1 Planctomycetes bacterium RIFCSPLOWO2_12_FULL_40_19 | reverse complement strand
CGGGCAGGAAGCCATTCCGCTACAGTTAGTAATTGTAGTCCGCCCATAGGGCACTAATTTATTAGTATAGGAATTTCCATTTTAAGTCTGTTGGAGTTAAGTCTTTAGACTTTTAATTTAAACAATGTACTCTTTTCTTTATTAAGTAGTATCGTTATTTGTTTTGTGCTATGTGTCACAGCTCAAAAACTACTATAGTATTAAACAAATATCAATAGAAAACAGTTCGTTTGTTGTATTTTCAAAATCTACTTGCCATGATTCCAGATTGGGAATACAATTGCTTCTATTGCAGTGGATAATTCCCTGAAAAGCACTTCTTCGTATGTACTTCTTTCAGTTTAAAGGTCTTTTTTGTTTGAAGAAATAGAAAATTAATTCTCTGGTATTTAGAAAGGCGAGGAAATGGCAGAACAAAAAGCAACTAACATCAAATGGCACCATGGTAAGATTACAAAGGAAGACAGGGTAAAGTTGCTAAACCAGAAAGGTGTAACCATATGGCTTACTGGCCTGTCAGGTTCAGGAAAGTCAACGATTGCCGTTGAACTTGAACATGCCCTCATTGAGAACAAATATCATGCGTACATACTCGACGGTGATAACATACGTCATGGCCTGAATAAAAACCTTGGGTTTTCGCCTGAAGACCGCTCTGAGAATATTCGCCGGATTGGTGAAGTTGCAAAGCTGTTTACAGATGCAAACATAATAACAATCGCCGCCTTTATATCACCGTACAGAGCAGACAGGGATGCTGTCAGGAAACTGCTGAAAGATGGTAAGTTTATAGAGGTCTATGTTAAGTGTTCTGTTGAGGTTTGTGAAGAGCGTGATACAAAGGGGTTGTATAAAAAGGCGCGTGCAGGCGAGGTTAAAGATTTCACGGGTATTTCCGCTCCCTATGAAGAACCACATAATCCTGAGTTAACGATTGATTCATCAAATCTATCGGTTGAGGAATCAACAAGGACTATATTTAACTATCTTGTAGAAAAAAAATATGTGATGTTTGATTAATAAGTATGTGAAATCACAAGAGACCAATAAGGAGAGGAGGAAGAAATGTCAGCACTGATTGAAGAATTTAAGAGGGAACATTCGGAAATCATTGCCACACTCAGAGAAGTTAAGGAACTTGGTATTCTTTCGGGAGAAGGACAGGCTAAACTCATGTCAGCAAGAGAAGGTCTGCTCGCACATCTTAAGAAAGAGGACGAACTACTTTATCCTTTTCTCAGAAAAGAAGCAGAGCATAATAAGAAACTGGAGGAAATATTAGATTTATTTGCAATGGACATGGAAAACGTCTCAAGAGTTGTGATGGAATTCTTTGATAAATGTGCTGAAGGAGTTATTGATAGTGAGTTCCCGAGAGAGTTTGAGAGCCTTTTTGCAGCTTTTCGCAACAGGATAAGAAACGAAGAGGATATTCTCTATGAGGAGCATGAAAAGATAAATCAATAATAAGTGATAATCGGGAGGCCCGCCAACCTGCCCGAACCTGCCCGAATAGGTACAGGCGGGCGTTCGGGCGGAAAAAATCGTCGGGTAAACAAGAAGAAGGAAGGTGAAAGGATGATTGCAGATAATAGTGAAAAATTCCCTTCATTTATCTATGGTACCGCATGGAAGAGAGATGCTACTGCGGAACTGGTAAATACGGCTGTTTCATCAGGATTTTCCGGCATCGATACAGCGAACCAACCCAGACACTATCAGGAACACCTTGTGGGTGAAGCCTTACTGAAACTGGCCAGTGAGGGGATAGATCGCGAGGAATTGTTTATTCAGTCCAAATTCACTCCAGCCGATGGACATGACCATAGAATTCCCTATGATCCTTCTGCTGACCTCAGCACACAAGTGAAACAATCCTTTGAGGGTTCGTTAAAGAACCTTCGTACGGATTATCTGGATTCCTATCTCCTGCATGGCCCATATTCTCAACCAGGCCTGGGGAATGAGGATTGGGAGGTTTGGAGCGCCATTGAAGACCTTTACAAATCAGGGAAGGCCAGATTCATTGGCATCAGCAATGTAAATATTGTACAGTTGCAGCTCCTGACCAAAAAAGCGAGAATCAAGCCTATGGTTGTTCAAAACAGATGCTTTGCGTCCCGCGGCTGGGATCGTGCGGTGAGGGTTTTTTGCAGGGACAACCATATTGTCTATGAAGGGTTTTCATTGCTGACGGCAAATTCTTTTGTTTTACAAAATCCAGGTGTGCAGAAAATTGCCAGAGAGTTGGGGAGATCCCCTGAACAGGTAGTATTCCGGTTTTCCATGCAGGCGGGAATGATCCCACTTACAGGTACAAGAAGTGAGGGGCATATGAAAGAAGATATGTTGGTCAGAGATTTTAAACTCGATAGTAATGATTTAAATCTGATAGAAAACCTTACCTGCATTTAAGCAAAATGGAATCATATTGGTGTCATCAGGCTTTTAATCTTTTCCAGAGGTATAAATCCGTAATGAGAAAACTATTCATTTTACTTGCGCTATGTTCGATTACTCTGTATGGATGCGCGGTCAATCCGGTTACTGGCAAAAAGCAGCTCGGATTGGTAACAGAATCTCAAGAACTACAGATAGGCAGCCAACAGTACATGCCCAGCCGTCAGATGCAGGGTGGTGACTATGTGCTTGATCAGGCGCTGACTAAATATGTGAATGACGTTGGGCAGAGATTGGCTGCAGTCAGTGACCGCAAGCTGCCTTATGAATTTGTAGTCATTAACAACTCTGTGCCCAATGCCTGGGCCTTGCCGGGTGGAAAGATAGCAGTTAACCGTGGATTATTGACAGAACTGAACAGCGAGGCCGAACTGGCTGCAGTATTGGGACACGAGATTGTACATGCCGCAGCTCGACACGGGGCACAGGGATTGGAACGTGGAATACTGCTGCAGGGTGCAGTTGCAATGGCCGGTATCGCTGCAAGGGGAAGCAATTATGAGGATATTGCCGTACGCGGCGCCGAAACAGCAGCGACCCTGATTAACCAGAAATATGGGCGCAATGCTGAACATGAGTCTGACCTCTATGGAATGAAATATATGTCACTTGCCGGTTATGATCCAGGGGCAGCCATTAGCCTGCAGGAAGTATTTGTACGGTTATCCAAAGACAGGGATACTGACTGGTTATCCGGTCTCTTTGCCAGCCATCCGCCATCGCAGGAACGTGTTGAAGCAAATCGCGCTACAGCCAGAACCCTGCCGGAATCAGGCGAGTTGGGAGTTCAACGTTATCAGGATAAGATTGCACACCTTAAGAAAACTAAGGATGCTTACAAGGCGCTCGACACGGGGAGTAAATCACTTGACGAAGGGGAGACTAAAGAAGCGTTGGTTCTCGCTCAACAGGCAATTCAAAATGAACCCAATGAAGGGCGATTCCATGCCTTAATCGGAGATGTGTACATGAAGCAGCAACAATACCAGAAGGCCTTAACAAACTATGACAGGGCAGTGGAACTTAACAGTGAATTTTTCTATTTCTATCTCCAGCGCGGGCTAAACAAACAGAAGCTTGGAGATCGGCAGGGGGCTCGTAACGACCTGGAGAGAAGCACAAAATTGCTTCCTACCGCAACGGCCCTGAATGCCCTGGGTAATATGTCCCTGGCGAGCGGGAATCGGCAGGAGGCCCTGCAGTATTATAAAGATGCTGCCTCTTCCAATTCTGAACCGGGCAGACAGGCTGCACAATCGTTTGTGAAGCTGGACCTGCCGGGGAATCCAGACAGACACTTGAATACAAGCGCTAGCCTGAACAAGGAACGATTTGTTATTGTCAGGATTACCAACCCTACTCCGGTACCTGTTCGTGACGTAAATGTACTGATACGTTACCCGGACTCACAGGGCAAGGTGCTTGAGGTCATAAAAGATGTCAGTGGTATCATCTCTCCCGGGAAGTCAACTATTGTGCAGCCTGGAATAGGCCCTGTTGAAGACCCTGAGATGCTAAAATACATGAGCGTAAACGTGATCAGGGCTAATGTGGTGGAATAATAAAATGAAAATAATTCTCATTATTACATTATCAATCCTGCTGTCTTTTTACCTGTCCACCTGCCCGGCAATATCTTTCGGGCAGGCGCGGGCTGAAGCCGACAATACTGAAAAAAAAGAAATTAATGATTTTGAGTATGAGGCATTGGCTCTTCTTTCCCTGGAGTTAAATCCAAATGAGAATCCGGATGAAGTTATATCCCTGCTGGAACCTTATAAAAACAACGAGAATAATAAAAGTTATATCTTTTACAGCAGTTTAGGATTAGCCTATAAAAATAAAGGAAGATTTAAAGATGCAATTGATGCATATGTTCATTCCCTGGAATTAGAGCCAGATGAACCTGCAGTTCAATACTATTTAGGGATTGCATATTATAAAAATAACGAATTACCCAAGGCATTAAGATATTTTCTTAAAAGCGCCGAACAAAGGGCTGACCATTCCGACACAATAAAATGGATTGATCAACTGACAAAGGAATTAGACATAAGCAAAGTTCCCGATATAAGTAATTTGAAGATGGTCTTTGACAAAAATATAAATGTTAACAAAGAAAACCCGGACAAAGAAACGAGACTGAGAATATTTATTACAAACAATGGAGGCCGGATTCAGGTTCTGTCAGTCAATGACAAAATATATTCATATGGCATTGACAGTGATACCAAAAAGCCGGTAGATTATATAATAATTGATACCGATGGTGATGGGCAGTTTGAAAAAGTAATAAATTCAAAAGGCATATTTGGAGTCCCGGCCTGGGCATATAATCCGGAGTAGAGGCAAAGCCGCTAGATTCTCGATCCTGGATATCTGATGCGTCTTTCGGGCAGGAAAATCCCTGCATGACACCACCAGAAAAATCAAAAAGCCGTATCGGATTCCATAGCGTTAAGAAAAACAAATGAAGACCTGCCCGGCAGTGGTTGCAATGTCGCAACCTAATAAAGCCAGATGTTCTATACTAAAACGATGGTAATTTACTTGCCTTGACCTGCCAGACAGTTTGTTTGGCAGATGTGTGGTTAACTTTTCTCTTTTCTTTCAAATATTCTAATCAGTTCCTGGTCCAGTAAACAGGCCTTTGTTTTCCAATAGAATTTCTCGGCAATACGGATTGCACGGTCAGGGTCGCTGCTCCACAGGTTGTTATTCCTGATTTTCTCAGACAATTGAACCAGACGGTCTGCCAGATGATCTGCTCCGTCTTTGAAATAAAAGTCTTCGTTACCGGCATCCAGTTCCAGTGTCTCCGGGTAAGCCAGTTTTTCAGGAACCAGGGGGAATGCTCCCGCCGCTGCTCCCTCAAGCACACTGATACCAAAAAACTCATGATCCGCAGTAGACACAAAGACGTCAGCCTCTAATAGGGCAGCTTCGTAGTCATGGCGCTTCTGCTGATATTCCCAACGATCTATATAATCCGAAAATTCCTGTTTCGCGGAGTTAAAGACATCAGGAACCTGTCTGAATTGCTCTCCGATAACACTTATCCTGAATTCGATTTTCCTTGCTTTCAAAATCCGCAATGACCCGAAAAGCAGAGCAGGGTTTTTATCATGTTCCCATCTTGCCGCCCAAACTATCCGCATTGGGCCGGGGATTCTCTCTCCCCTCTTCGGAAACTGGTGAATGCCTGGATACCTGACCAGGGATTTGTGCCGAATATCGTCAACGGTTTCTAACGGTTGGTAATCCGGCATACGTTTCAGGAAGTCCCGAAGTTCATCCAGGAAAATATCCTGGTGGTATGATGAGTTGAACCACACCTCTGTGGCGGCCAGGGCGGTTATTAGATTCGTCAGTGCATAATGGAAATCGAATTCCTGTGGATGCGCCACAGGGTAAGTCAATTGGTTTTCGTGAAAATAAACAACGGATGGAAGCTTTTGTATGGCTTGAGGAACCAGGCCAAGATACTCTGCAAGATTAAGCATGTCAGAACAAAAAATGATATCCCATTTTCCGCCTGTCCCTATTTTTCCGGCTGTTTGATTTGCAAGAGTAATGGCTGAATGACGCATGCGCCATTTCCATTTCCAGGGCGGCAGGTTTAAGAGTGTCCATTCGTGGCGGCTATACTGCATCCAGCCTTCCAGAAATGCCTTGTGGCTGCCGCCATAATAGGGTTCCAGTGTCAATACTTTCAGGGATTCAGTCATTTCTCTATCTGTGCTTTCGGTACAGCTTCGTTACTTCTGTGGAAGTCTGCCCGCCTGACCAATCTATTCTGGCAGGAAGCCTTCCGCTACGGATTTGATGAAATTTTTTCAGTGAAAAAGGCGATGTATCAATTTAATTTACAATTATACTACAATATTATGCCTGGAGTGTGTAAAATTACTGGTTAAAGTAAAAGATTAGAATATAAAACTGCTTTCTTGAAAGGACAACTATGTCATATAAAGCCGTACTCTTTGACCTTGATGGAACGCTTCTTAATACGTTAGAAGATATAGGTGATGCCGTAAACCGCGTTTTAGAGCTACAAGGATTTCCTGCTCACAATATGGATACCTACAGCCGGTTTGTGGGTGACGGCGCCATTAATCTTATTATTCGTGCATTACCTGAAGATAAACGAATTGATACTATTATCCACCCATGCCTTGATGCATTTCTGGAGGATTATGGCCGAAATTGGAACGTGAAGACAAGGCCTTATGATGGGATTCCGGAGCTATTAGATACACTTACTGTCCGCGGTCTGAAGATGGCAGTACTTTCTAACAAGCCACACGAATATACAAAACAGTGTATGAAAGGCTTCCTGTCAGATTGGAACTTTGATGTAGTCTTCGGGCAGCGTGATAACGTTCCCAGAAAACCCGACCCGTCTGGCGCATTGGAAATAGCAGAACAACTGAACATTGCACCGTCAGATTTTCTTTATCTTGGAGACACAGAAACTGACTTGCAAACCTCTATTGCCGCCGGCATGTTCCCTGTAGGAGCGCTTTGGGGTTTTCGATCAGCTAAAGAATTGCGGGAAAACGGGGCAAAGGTATTAATCAGAAGACCATTGGAGATTCTGAATCTCCTGGACTGAATCTGTGTCCTTTTAAACTAAATTGCCTCGTTTCGCATTATTACCTTTTCAGCACAATTTTCAAAAAAGTCATATCCGGAACCTGCCTCACCAATCAGATGTATCATCCTGGCTGCATCTGTAATTCTTACGCCGCCCAGGACGGTCACACCTCTTTTGAAAAGAGGTTCAGGGTAAACACTGGCAGTGGGACCTGCTACTACAATCTCGGTTGCTCTTTCAGCAAGCTCCAGTATAGGACCAAGTGTGTGGTTTACGAGTGTGACACCCGTAATAACAATAATATTTGCCTGAGGTATTATTTCCTCCAGGCGGTCTGCTGATTCTATTTTGAACGTATCTTCCTTGCCGACAACCTTTGGGTTTTTATCAATCACAAAAAGGTTCTTTGTAATCTCACGGATTCTTTTTATAAATGGCGGAAAGGCCCCTATCATTGCAACGGTATCTTCGCTCGTAATCTCTACCAGATCCAGGGCATTGCCGTAAGCTGAGGGTTTGTACCTGCAAGCGTCTTCTGCAAGCAAGATTGCAGAAAGCGCATTTAATGTTGCCATGCCAACGGCCGCTTTAAGGGCATTATCATCGAGGGCATAATCCATGAGCCCTGCAATTTGCATATTAAGCAGTTCTCCTGCGGCAGGCATCTTGGCATGTGATCGCGGACAACACACTGCCTCCGGTATTTCCTGAACGGGCGTGTATGACATGCCCGCATGACCGCTGCTCAATACGACCCCTGTGTAAAACACACCTATGCGGATATCTTTCGGTGTAATATCGAGTTGATTTATTACACCTGAATCCTTAATAATTTTTATCAATTCCCTCGTAATAGATTTTCTTTCATCTATATCCTGCATTTTTGTTTACACTCCTTTAAACAAAATTAACTACCCGTCCGTCAGGCGGGGAAGAATCTCTATTTGAAATTACTAAACACAAATTTAACCCCATCAATTTATAAAAGCAAATAAAATAAAACATCGAAATTACCTTGACATTGCCTATCTGCTAAAATAAACTACAACACGTGTAAGCCTGTATAGAGACACTTCTTATAAATTAATCTTCATTAACTATTTCCAGTAAATCGAAAGAAATATGCCAGACCAAAACACGGAAACCGGAACTGTAAATACACGAAAAAGAAGATGGCCGATGATAGTTGGCATATCCATCGGCGGTGTAATCGGCGCTCTTGCCATAATAGTGTTATTAATTCCCGCTATCGTATCCTCAGGCATTGCACAAAACATAATCATAAACAACCTGGAAGCAAGCCTGAACCGTAAAGTACAGATTGATGGTATACACATGAGCTGGTCAAGCGGCCTTGACATTAAAAACATTTATATTAAAGAGAGAGAGGGCCTTCCCGGTGATACGTTTGTTAAGGTAAAGAGGATACTCATTGATATTGATTTTTTCCCGTTAATAAAAAAACAGATTAGAATAAATGATATGATAATAGACAGACCTGAGATTGTTTTACAGAAAGACAAAGAAGGTGTGTTCAATTATGCAGACATAGGCAAACCTGTAGAACCAGTACCCACACCTGAGATAATTGGGAAATCTGTTCCTGGTGTAGTCAAAAAATCAGTTGAGAAGCCGGAGTACAACCCACTGGTTATTCCGGCACTTTTATCTGATATCAAAATAAAAGCAAAAATAAGTAACGGAAAATTCACGTTCATTGACCACCAATTGCAGGAAGAGACAATCATAAGGGATTTAAATACCACTTTAAACATCGACTCTCTGGACAAGCCAATTGAGCTCAAGAGCGCATTTGATATCGAAGCAAGAGATGAAATAGAACATGCGGATATTTCCTTAAACGTTTCATTGGCAAAAGACGGAGAAATTAGCCCCGGCAATGCCAGAGGCACATTTAACATGAAAACCGGTTTTACTCAGATAACAGCAGATTTTGATATGGCGAGGTTTATGGGTGAAGGCGGCGCCGGTCTTGACTTTGTCATGAACGTAGACCTGAAAGAACTTACCAGAAAACTTGCAGGAATGCTGGGTTTGCCCAAAGGCATGCAGATAGAAGGGACGATCTCTTCAAAGATTACGGCTGAGGGGCAACTTGAAAAGTTGATAAGTATAGATGGTAATACAGAAGTAACAAACCTGTACATCTCAGGCGGACCGTTTGGTGATAAACCTATACGACAGCCAGGTATCAGGCTGTCGCAAAAGGCAGATATAGACATGGACAATGATGTAATTACAGTTCACAAAATTGGCATCGAATCAAACTTTGCAGAATTATTCCTTGCAGGCATGGCAACAGATTTTAAAAATACAAAAAAGCTAAATTTTAAGATATTCCTGAATTTAGACATTACAAAACTAATGAGCGAAATTGGCGGACTGCTGCCCGAAGATATTGAGGTTGCTGGAACCGCACAGTCAAACATACACCTCAAGGGCCGGCAGGACAGACTGGAAGTAGAAGGAGAGACAGATTTGAGAAACCTGTTTGCAAAGATAGGAACAATTGGCCCTGTAAAGGAGCCGGAGATTAAAATTAAACATGATTTGATATACAACTTACAGGATAGCAATCTCGAATTAACGAATCTCAGTATGAAAACAAGCTTTGCAGAAATAAAATCTTCTGGCACTTTAAATAAGAACAAAGAAATCGACTTAAACATGCTTTTGGCGAGTGATATTGAGAAAATCACGCAGAATCTCCAAAGTATTGTATCGCTGCCTCAAGGCTTAAACATTAATGGAAAGATTGCTGCAGAAATTAATGCAAATGGCTCTGTAGAAAAAGAATTAAAACTAAGCGGAACAACCATTTTACACGATATAAATGTAACCGGAGGACCTCTTAAAGATAAGAGGATATCTAATCTTGACCTTAAGTTTATGCATACACTAGACTATAAAATCAAGGAAGATGCCGTGAATATTGAACAAATGGATATCGTATCTGATTTCTTCAAAATGGAATCAAAAGGAGGAATAGCAAGTCTAAGCAAGGAAATGAATATTGATTATGAGCTTTTCCTGAACGTGGATATGGACAAGACAACTGGTCAGTTTGCCGGAATGTTTCCTCCTGACATAAACATGATGGGGAATGGTATTGTTGAGCTGGGCATAAACGGAAAGCTGTCAGCACAAGAAAATGAGAATTTACCCGCCAGAACGACACCTCCCCAAACAGGTGCCAGTCCCCGCCAGAACAGCCTTGTCGGGCTGGCGAACGGCGGTGTCAGGCAGGCGGGCGGGTTGTCAGGCTGGTATGAACAAATAAATCTCAGTGGAAGTGTGTCTGTAGATACAATCAAATATGATGCGTATGAAATAAAAGATTTCAAATCCAGGTTCCTCCTGGATGATGGGTTTTTCACGACAAAGGATTTCGCTTTTAAATTAAACGAAGGCCCGGGCACAATATCGGCAAGCGCAAACCTTAAGGAGGAAAAACCTTCTTTAGTTTTTGATATGAAATTGTCAGACGTGTTTATTAATCAGAATATGGATTTACTTGCATACATAGTCCCGGTCCTTGCGGCGCCGGACGGCAAAATATCGGGTAAACTAAGTATGATGTTCAACGCAAAGGGCAATGGGTTGAACTGGCAGGATGATTTAAGTAAAAGCCTTAATGGCCAGGGAGAAATTGATATTAAGGACGGCTACATAAAAGGAGGCAAGATAACATCCAAAATCCTCCAGACTTTTGGTAAGGCGGAAGAATACGAATTTGATAATATCTCTACCAAGTTTGTAATTAACGATAGCAAAATATCTAACGATGATATCAGCATCAACGGCAAGGATTTTAACATTGGTTTATCAGGATGGACTTCATTCGACGGGCAATTAGAATATTCTGCAGATGCTGAGGCAGTAGGAAAACTTATAGGTGGAGATGCCAATAGAATACTCGGGGGTATGAGCAAGGGCACAAAATTGCCAATAGTAATTACGGGGACAATAAACAAACCAAGACTCGCATTTAAATGGCCAAAACCACAAGAAATTGGTAATATCCTGCAAGGAATATTAGGAAATTCAGGAGACTTAAAACAACAAACTGAAAGTACAAAAGAGCCAATACCGGCAGTGACCAAAGAAACAGAAACAGAAAAAGAAGCACAGCCGAAGAAGAAAATGGAAAATGTCGTAGATAAGCTCTTTAAAGATATTTTTAAATAATATTCATAATTTATTGCGGATACCTGTTATATTACGACTATGAACTGGCTCGATTTTACTTTGATAGGCGTTGTAGCTACCGGGACTGTCCTTGGAATATTGACAGGCCCTCTCTGGCAAATTTATCGAATTTCTTCAGTTGCACTATCTGTAGCGGCCGCTTTCTTACTCCATAATCTACTCGGACGTATCTTAAATGGCATATTCAGCCCAAAAATATCTGATGTATTAGGGTATGCAGTCACTTTCGGCGTTATCTTAATAATAACATATGCAATAGGTAATCTATTCAGAAAGTTTCTTACAATAAGGAAGTTTGGAATAAGCGGAAGAATTATTGGAGGAGGTATCTCGTTTACAAAAACGGTATTAACGTGTTATATAATTATAGCAGGTGTTGCATTTTTGGGGAACGACCAGACAGGGGAAGCAATTACCAATTCCATGATCGCAAATAAGCTTATTTCCAGGATTCCCCTGAACGTTAAAGATATGTCAATGATTGAGAAAAAAATTAGCGAGGAAAAACAAAAATTAATTACTGAGGGGAGTAATCAATGGCAAAGTTACAGAAACCGGAAAGCCCTGAACAGGGGAAAATAGAGGTAAGCAAAAAGGAACAGGCGCTGGACAGAGCGGTATCACAGATTGAAAAACAATATGGCAAAGGCACAATAATGCGTCTCGGAGCAGACGAGAAACTTGATGTGCCGGTAATATCAACAGGTTCGCTCTCTCTTGATCTAGCCCTTGGTGTGGGTGGAGTGCCGCGTGGAAGAGTAATAGAAGTCTTTGGGCCTGAATCTTCAGGAAAGACTACACTGACGCTTCATATCGTTGCCAATGCGCAAAAAAACGGCGGAACTGCCGCCTTTATCGATGTTGAGCATGCCCTTGATCCAGACTATGCAAGGATGCTGGGCGTAAACCTTGACAGCTTACTTGTAAATCAGCCGGATACAGGAGAACAGGCGCTGGAAATCGCAGAACTCTTAACGAGAAGTAACGCAATTGACGTAATTGTCGTAGACTCAGTCGCCGCCCTCGTACCAAGAGCAGAACTTGAGGGGCAGATGGGCGACTCACATGTCGCATTGCAGGCCAGATTAATGTCACAGGCGCTTAGAAAACTTACTTCTGTGATTTCAAAATCAAAGACATGCCTCGTATTTATCAATCAGATACGCGAAAAAATAGGAGTGATGTTTGGTAACCCGGAAACAACACCCGGCGGAAGAGCGCTGAAATTCTATTCCTCTGTCAGGATTGACATCCGCAGAATCGGCAGTATCAAGGATGGCGACCGTATTATTGGAAACCGGGTAAGAGCTAATGTGGCAAAGAATAAAGTCGCTGCTCCATTCAAGAAGGCGGAATTTGACATAATGTTCAACCAGGGCATTTCAAGGTCTGGCGATATTGTTGACCTTGGCGTTGAAAAACATGTAATAGAAAAAAGCGGGACGTGGTTCTCCTATGGAGACATGCGGCTGGGACAGGGGAGAGAAAATACCAAGAAATTTATCGACAGCAAGCCTGAGTTACTCAAAGAGATTGAACAGGCAGTAGTCACAAAGATGGCGGCAGACAAATGAAACCCATTGAC
>MHZA01000148.1 GCA_001828595.1 Planctomycetes bacterium RIFCSPLOWO2_12_FULL_40_19 | reverse complement strand
GTATTCCATGCACTTCCATGCACAATCCAATTATTCTATACGCTTCCTCCCTATAAATTAACCTGTCATCCATTTTCTTCTAATAACTGTTAATTCGTGTCAATTCGTGAAATTCGTGTCTAGACTTATACAGTTTCCATCCCCAACATGCAGAAAACTTCATCTATGGTTGAACATTTTACAGGGTAATCTATCTCTACCCGCTTAATCACGACAATATCTATCCCCGTCTCCATTGCCGCCTGAATCTTTTCAGGGACGCCCCCTGTCTTACCGCTATCCTTTGTAACCACCACATTTATATGATACTGATTGAAGACTGCCTTATTAAATTCAAGTGAAAAAGGTCCTTGAATGGCCAGTATGTTTGACGACTTAATTCCCATCTTAACACATTGTTCAATATGAACGGACATGGGCAGTATCCTGACGTAAATGTTTTTTTCATCCTTTAGTTTCACAAACTTCTCGACAGAGGAGAAACCGGTTGTTAATAATATATTCTTCCCGTCTGATTTACGGCACCACTCCACTGCTTCATCCATACTTTTAACAATATGCACTAACTCAGGTCTTTTCGCAGCCGCCTGATCCATACATGATGAATTCGAAACAGAGGAAGGCCTCTGGAACCTTATATACTTAATGCCGCATTCCTCACTCGCCTTTATTGCATTAAGAGACGCCTGGGTTGCGTATGGATGAGTTGCATCGATGAGGGTTTTAATATCGTTACCCCGTATAAGTTCAGACAACCCCTTAATATCAAGCCTTCCCTGAAGGCACAGATGGCCCAAACCAATCTTCTCATAAATCTCGCGCCCGTATTCTGTAGCTACTGTTGTAACGACGTCTTTTCCTTTATCACTCAGCGCTTTAACTATTTCTCTGCCTTCTTCAGTTCCTGACATTACCAATATCAAACTTTATAGCCCCTTTTTGTTACCATATAATTATCATAAACAAATGTTGTGGAATTCCCTACAATCAGTATTGTAGTCATATCTATCGGATGTTCCAACACCTCTCCAAGACTCGTAATCACTAAAGATTGTCCATCGCGCATGGCGCTTTTGACTATACCAACAGGGGTATCTGATGATTTTTTGCTTAATAATATATCCAGCGTCTTTTCAATCTGCCATTTCCTCTCAGAACTTTTTGGATTATAAAGGACAATTACGAAATCACCCTCTGCAGCGAGTTCAATCCTTTTCTCAATTACATCCCAGGGAGTAAGAAGGTCACTCAGGCTTATGGTAACATGGTCATGCATTAAAGGAGCGCCCAAAAGGGCTGCCGCTGCGTTTTCAGATGGGATACCGGGAACAACTTCAATATTAACCTTATGTTTGCCATTTCCCGCAACTTCCAGGATCAATCCCGCCATCCCGTACACGCCCGGATCGCCGCTGCTTATGACAGAAACAACCTTCCCGGCTTTTGCCTTTTCAATGGCCAGAGAGGCGCGCTCTATTTCCGCGCGCATCCCTGACGTAATTACCTCTTTCCCCTTAACCAATTCTTTTATCAGATTAATATATGTTTTATAGCCAATAACACAGTCAGAGCCTTTCAAGACCTCAACAGCCTTGACGCTCATGTGCTCCGGATTACCCGGACCTATTCCTACCACGAAAAGTTTTCCTGCGCTATTGCTATTGTTATTCCCGGATATTTCTGCTTCTTTAATATTAATTTAGTCTTCCTCCCCGAAATAAGGGCTGCCGGTTCACAAACACCCCCCACTCCAATTTTCTCTATAACAAAATCTGATTTGGAATAACCTTTTGCACAATTTTCAATCTCTGCCCTTGAAACCACCCTCAATGGAATGTCCAGTTCCTCAAGGGCAGATAATAATCCAGCCTCATTAGCCTTCAAATCCACGGTACCTGCCAGCCTGACCCTGTCAATAGACACGTCTGCATCATTGAGAGCGATGCTAATTGCCTTTTTAACCTCGTCGCTGCCTATGCCTCGCCTACAACCTACACCGATTATAATGTCCTTTTTTGCCTCTGTTCCTGTAGTAATGACGGCATCAGTTTTAAGGATATTTGCAACTTTATGAGCTAATTTATTCGCCCCCCCCTCATGCCCTGAAAGTAAACTGATAACAAATCGCCCCACGTCATCAACCACAACAACTGCCGGATCCGTACGTTTGTTTTCGATATACGAAGCGATTACGCGTACTACAATGCCGGAAGCCATGATAAATATCAGTCCACCGTAAACCGAAAAGATTTCTCCCACCTGATCAACAAGTTTTTTTGAAAAATAAGTTGCAGTTAGCTTTGATTGTTTCAATTTTTGAGGCAAAAAGACCGTCACTTCTCCGTCCAGTTTTCCTTCAATACGTTCCGCTACCTTAATACCATCTGTTGTTACGGCGATTAAAGCTAAGTTCATAGATAAAAACTCCATTTCAGGCACACCTGTCTGCTGCCAAGAAGTTCGCTTGGCAGACTTGTCACAACATATATATTACGTTTATAATCAATACTGTCAATAAAAAGTAATTTGCAAAATATGAAATCAATGCAATATTGATCTTGTAAAGGTTAGGAACTCTCCATTCAAAAAACGAAGAAGCTATAATCTCTCCTCACTTTACAATCTTGAAAAATATAATCTATCTGTTTGTCCCTCCAGCCATCATGAATTTACAAGACAAATTTGTATAGTTGCCGTATGATGCCTGATTTCAGGTCAAATAACACTTGACATGTACAAGCGAATGTTCTAAGAATTAAGTCCAAAAAAACCAGAGGCTGACCTGCCCGAATAGGTACCCGTCCGAACGGCGTAGACGGGCGGGCAGGCGGGCCTGCCCGACTTTGTCATTCAGGCGGGGATGGCCTTAGTCAGAAAAAAAATGAAAGATCGCTCAAAACTTATTACCGAACAAAGGAATCCGAACACACTTGAAATTGACTGCAAATCAACATCTGAAATTGTTGATATAATCAATGCCGAAGATTCAAGTGTAATCAACGCCGTCTATAAGGAACGCCATAATATCACAAAGGCGGTTGACCTGGTCGTTGCATCATTCAAAAAAGGAGGACGTCTGTTTTATGTCGGAGCTGGCACAAGCGGAAGGTTGGGCGTGCTCGACGCCTCAGAATGCCCCCCCACTTTTGGAACTGACCCTGATCTGGTTAAAGGCATCATAGCAGGAGGAAAGGATGCGCTTACAAAATCAATAGAAGGAGCCGAGGACAGGCATGAGGATGGCGTGAAGGCTATCAGGGAATATGGAATAAAACCTGAAGATACTGTAGTCGGTATTGCCGCAGGCGGAACTACGCCATTCGTTCATGGAGCTTTGGTTGAAGCAAACGGCATCGGAGCTACTACCATATTTCTTTGTTGTAATCCGGATACAGATCCTGCTGAAAAAGTTGACGTCATTATCAGGCCCATAACCGGCCCGGAGGTAATAACCGGCTCGACACGCATGAAGGCGGGCACTGCAACCAAGCTCATACTGAATACGCTCACGACTGCATCTATGATAAAGATGGGCAAGGTGTATGAAAACCTCATGGTAGACCTTCAGGCAAAAAATGAGAAACTCAAAGACCGCGCAGAGAGAATTCTAATGACGGTTACAAACCTTGACAGAAACGATGCCGGCAAATTTTTAACGAAGGCAAAAGGCAATGTAAAAACAGCCATCGTCATGCACAAACTACAAATCGGCTATCAAGAAGCGAAAAAAAGGCTTGATGAATATGATGGTTTTGTGAGAAAGGTGCTGAATAGTTAAATCCAGGCAATAGAAATCAATATCTTATACCTCTTTTCACATCCCTCGTTTTTGGTCGCAATCCTTTTGTTGTTTAATCCATGAGACTATGTATTACAAAACATATTTGACTTACATTGTAATAAATGTATACACTACTCCAAAATGTAATATTTTTTATAAGGAGTATGAAATATGGAAACATCAATTGTTACTTCAAAGGGGCAGGTTGTTATACCCTCAAAATTACGACGTAAATACGGCATCAAAAATGGTACACGTATTCACTTTTTTGAAGTAAATGGAGAAATGCGAATCGTTCCCGTTACCCCAGAACTTATCGATAAGAATATTGGTCTTCTTGGGACAAAAGGAAAACTTATGCGTGCCCTTCTGGAAGATAAAAAACGTGAGCGTGAACTATGAAGCGATATGTTTTAGACAGCTACGCCATTATAGCTTATTTTGAGGGAGAAAAAGGCGCTGAAACTGTTGCTGGTATCTTTAAAGACGCCCTTGCGGATAAAGCGGAAGTATTCTTATGCGTGGTAAATTGGGGAGAAATGTATTACATTGCCCTGCGGGAAGGCGGCGAGGACAAGGCAGAACTTTACAAACTAACACTTGCAAAATATCCGATAACCATTGTTGAAGCAAACAAAGAATTGACACTCCATGCCGCCAGATATAAGGCATTTCACAGAATCTCGTATGCAGATGCTTATGCGACTGCGTTAACGAAATTACGGAAAGCCAGGTTAGTTACCGGCGACAAAGAACTCAAATCATTAGAAAAGGAAATAACGGTTCATTGGATAAGTTAAAAGGCTAAAGCCTTAACTCCTTCCTGGATTTTACCCTTCCCGCCCGCCTGTACCTATTCGGGCGGGTAGGGTTTTATTTACAGGTGTAATAAGCACAAAATTGAAATTCCCTAACATTAAATTAGAATGAAACTAAATAAAAAACCTGACGATTAGTCTGCTATTTATTAAAATCAAGAGGAAGAATATCCTCAACCTTATGAATAAATTCTCAATAATTTTAATTATCACACTCGTACATATAAGTTTCGCACTTGCTGATAATGAAAGCAAAGATTCAAACATGAATAATAGTAAATTCGAGAAGGCGACGTTTGCAGGCGGATGCTTCTGGTGCATGCAGCATCCCTATGACGAATTAAAGGGAGTTGTATCAACCACCGTAGGCTATACCGGTGGCCACAGAGATAACCCTACCTATGAAGAGGTGTGTGCCGGTGAGACCGGTCATGCAGAGGCCATTGAAATATTGTATGATCCAACACAGATTAACTACTCTGAATTACTCAATGTATTCTGGAAGAATATCGACCCTACCACTCTCAACAAACAATTCACCGATATAGGAACACAATATAGAACGGCCGTTTTCTATCACAGCGAGAAACAAAAGCAATCAGCCGAATCATCAAAAGAAGAAAAGGAAAGATCCGGCATTTATGATAACCCAATCGTTACCGAAATTACCCCTGCCTCCACATTTTACAGGGCCGAAGATTACCATCAAAAATATTACGAGAAATGTCCTGTCAGATATAAGGTGTATAAGTCCGGGTCAGGCAGAGAACAATACCTGGAAAACGTATGGGGAACTGAGTAGAGGAATAAGAATATTTTAGGCTTACGAATGGGAATGCTCGCCTTACGAATTGCGATTGTAGCTTTATTTTACGCCAAGCCTCAATAATTACTTTATATAGAAAGGAAGAAGGTTGAAAGTCCTTGTATCTGATAAATTATCTCAAGAAGGTATTGACATATTAAGCGCTGTTGATGGGATTCGTGTAATTTATAAAACGAATCTGAAACCGGAGGATTTAAAAAAAGAAATCCATGACGTTGAGGCGCTCATCGTACGTTCTTCAACTCAGGTTACTAAAGAGGTTCTTGCAGAGGCAAACAAACTAAAGATTATTGGAAGAGCCGGTATTGGAGTCGATAACATTGATTGTGCCGCCGCTACAGAACATGGTGTTATCGTTATCAATACACCCAGCGGCAATGCTACCACAACTGCTGAACATTCTATTGCCATGCTTATGTCTCTGTCCCGACATATCCCTCAGGCTGATAAAAGTATGCATCAGGGAGCGTGGGAAAAATCGAAATTTATCGGCACGGAGATTACTGGTAAGGTACTGGGCATATTTGGATTTGGCAATATTGGAAAGATCGTTGCAGATCGTGCTAAGGGACTCAGAATGAGAGTCCTGGTTTGCGACCCTTTCCTTAATGAACAAGTTGCCGCAAAACATGGAATTGAGCTGATACCCATGGACACGCTTCTTGAACGGTCAGACTATATTACAGTACACGTTCCGCTCAATGATACAACCCACAACTTGATTGACCGGAAAACTATTCAGACAATGAAGGCCGGCGTTCGCATTATTAATTGTGCCCGTGGTGGAATTGTTAATGAATCTGCCTTACTGGAGGGATTGAATTCCGGAAAGATTGCGGGCGCTGCTATTGACGTATTCGAAGAAGAGCCTCCTCAAAAAAATAATCCCCTTTTAAAACACGAGCGTGTTATATGCACGCCCCATTTAGGAGCTTCTACAGCAGAGGCGCAGGTCAACGTTGCTATTCAGGTTGCAGAGCAGATTAGAGATTATCTTCGGACAGGAGAAATACGCAACGGGGTAAATTGCCCATCTATCAGCTCCGAAATGATTAAGGTACTTAATCCATACTTGAAACTCTGTGATAAATTAGGTTCTTTTCAAGGACAAATTTATCGTGAAAATCAAGCGGAAGTCGGGAAATTAACTATCAGTTACTCAGGTTCTGTAACAGACTATGACACAGGAGTACTGACATCTGCTCTGGTACGTGGATTTCTGAATACCATTCTGGATGCATCGGTTAATTTTGTCAATGCGCTCAGTCTGGCTGAATCCAGGGGTATCGTGGTTGAAGAAAACGTTGTACGTCACGTACAGGAGTTTGCCAATAAGATCACCCTTTCCGTTTCCGATGAAAAGCAGACCAACCTGATTGCAGGCACTGTATTTGGAAACAAAAATTATAGATTCGTGAGATTTAACGACTTTTATCTGGAGGTCATACCGGACGGCTATCTCCTGGTTCTTCATAATTATGACAGGCCTGGAGTGATAGGAAAGGCCGCTTCAATCCTTGGAAACCACAAAATAAATATTTCCCGTATGCAATTGACCCTGGAAAATTCCCATAAACCGGGATCGAACACATCATGTCTGCAGGAAGCCGTATCATTTATTAATATTGACCAGCCGGCAGATGAAATGGTACAAGAAGAATTGAAACAGTTAGACGATATCATTGCTGTCCATCAAATTGACCTGAATTAGTTGGCGAACATTTTTAGTGTTATCTTAATTCGTATGGCTGAACAAAATAGCAAAAGAAATAATGACAAAAGACCGTCGTGGGATGACTACTTTATGGAAGTGGCAAATGCCATTTCCAAGAGAGCAACTTGTGACCGTGGAAAAAGCGGCTGCGTAATTGCAAAAGACAGGCAGCTCATAGTTTCAGGTTATGCAGGCTCACCTACCGGTTTTCAACATTGTGACGAAGCGGGACACCAGATCAAAAAGGTAACTCATGAAAATGGCGATACCACCGAACATTGCATGCGTACTGTTCACGCTGAACAGAATGCCATTTGCCAGGCGGCAAAAATCGGAGTTTCGATATCAGGCGCTACCATTTATACCAGAATGACCCCATGCAGGACGTGTGCGATGCTTCTTATTAATTGCGGTATTAAGAGAGTTGTTTGTGAACGTAAATATCACCAGGGAGAAGATTCCGAAAAAATGTTCAGAGAAGCAGGTATTGAGCTGGTTTATAAATACAATGAGCATCAACAATACTCAAACAAAAAGGAGAATAATTCATGAAGAAATCTTTAGGGGTAAAACCACTGGCCTTCCCCACACCTGTCTGGATAGTAGGAACATACGATAGAGAAGGGAAGCCTAACGTAATGACTGTAGCCTGGGGCGGGATTTGCTGTTCAAAGCCGGTGTGCATCAATATATCACTGAGAAAGGCAACCTATACCTATGATAGTATTATTGAACGCAAGGCCTTTACTGTAAATATCCCTTCTGAAAAACACGTTAAGGAGGCCGATTATTTCGGGATTGCCACAGGGAGAAAGACAGATAAGTTTGCTGTTACAGGACTTACTCCTGTAAAGAGTGAACTGGTCGATGCTCCTTACGTGAAAGAATTTCCATTAGTATTGGAATGCCGGATGACACACAACATTGAGATCGGATTACATACTCAATTTATCGGTGAGATTATGGACGTTAAGGCTGATGAATCCGTACTTGGAGAAAAAGGACTTCCCGACATTGATAAAGTAATGCCCATTCTTTACGCTCCTGAAATCCGTACATATCACGGAATCGGAAAAACCCTTGGAAAGGCATTCTTTATAGGAAAAGAAATACAATAGCAAATATTAGTCCTGCCAATCAAGTCATTTGGTTGGCAAAGCCTATAGCTGGACGCCTCCCAGTCCGAACGGCTTGGCTTGGCTGCCGAAAGGGAGGGATTAAAAATGGATGTTAAAAACATATTTTCAGACATTAAAAAACAATCTCCGGAAGAAATATTAGAGACCATCATCACGGCAAACCAATTCAAAATAGAGCGGATTATATCCAGGGGACATGCAACCAGGGAAGAATACTGGTATGACCAGGCCAATGACGAATGGGCGATAGTACTAAAAGGAAGCGCCGGTTTGATATTTGAAGGCAATAACGAAGAAATTATTCTAAAATCTGGTGATTATGTCAATATCCCCGCTCACAAGAAACATAGAGTAGAATGGACTGATCCAGAAGGAGAAACTATATGGCTGGCCGTCCATTACCAGAACGACGCCTCGTAGGCATAGTTTGTGTGGTTCTGACAGTCTTTATTCGACAAATACTTTGACAAACCATTCAAGAAGATATGCAAGATATTCTATATTGATGTATGCTTCTGCGCTGCTGTCTACATGCAGTTTACAACTTGCCGGAAATTCTTCATCGGCTTCCCAGAAGCATAAGTACATGGGCACGTGAGGTAAAAGTTTAAATCCGCAAACATAGTCTGCCTTGATTTTGTTCCGAACCTCTGCTCCTTCAAGCTGCTTACAACGCTCCTTCAGGCCGCTCATATTACTATTAAATTTCTCTGCAATCTTACTCTCCGCCTTCTTCTGAAACGCTTTTGAATGAGAAGCTGTGTTGGGAAAGTGTCCGAGAGAAACCCAATCTCCCGTTAAAGGAGTGTTTCCTTTTCTGCGAACATAGTCATAGATTATAATCTTTGACCAGGAATCCTGACAATACTGATCATTTGCGAATAGGCCTTCTTTGCGCACTTCATATTCTTTTTGCATCATTTTGAGCCTTATAACTTTACTACCATTCTTAGTCTCATAATTCCCTCCAATGGCGTCAGAGGCCTCTCTGAAGTCAACGGACTTGATTTCTTCTTCCAATTCATTGCTTACACGTTTGTAATTATTCTCCATTGTAACGACAGGCTCTTGAGTTAAAGTCTCCTCGTCTTCATCTTTAACATAAGGGCATTCCGACATCTTACGCTGTGCATTCTTCACTTTCAACGCAAACGACATGCACGTAGATTCTCCACATTTACCACAATTAGTTCCAGGTAGTTTTTTGTATATCTCAATCATGAAACAACTAATCCTCACAGTTGCAGATATCTTTAAGAAAACGAAATTTAAAAGAATAAAACATATAACACCGCCTATCTGCTGTATCTGCCCATAAGTTGGCCCTCTGCCAGGACATGTCCTTTGATTGCATCAAGAACTTTACCCTTAGTCGCCCCGGGCTTCAAGGCAACCTCTGTATCCACTGCATATAACTTGAAAAAGTAACGGTGTGTGCCTCCCGGCGGGCAAGGCCCGCCATAGCCATACTTGCGAAAATCGTTGATACCATGTTTCGCCCCGCCTAATACTTCCTTGTCAGCAGGTATATTTTCTGATAGTTTTATAGTGTTCGGCGATAGCCCGTATAGAACCCAGTGAACCCACGTCCCCATTGGTGCATCAGGATCATCGCAGATTAATGCCATGCTTTTTGTTCCTTCAGGTGGCAGCGACCAGGACAATGGCGGTGAAACATCAGCGCCATCACATGTATATTTTTTTGGTATTAATTCACCCTCTCCAAAGGCTGTACTCCTGATATCCAGCTTCATTACATAACCCTCCTTTCCAAAACCGTCAACATGAATCATAATCACACAAAAAAACAGAACAAGTGGAATCAAATTTCTTACCCGATTCTTTTTTAAGATATTTTCTAACATAGGATGCCTCCTATAATTTTGTAAAGGGAATAGAAATGTTTAGGTTCAGGCTGCAAGCCAGAACCAGCCAATGGTGGATTCAATTTGCTAAGAATGTACCTGACAAAATTCTTCGTAGTCTATCAGTTCTTTTATAGTAGGATTTTCACCGCAAATCGGACAGGAAGGGTTTCGTCGTATGTTAAGCTTCTTAAAATCCATTTTCAGGGAATCATATAGAAGAAGCTTACCGCTAAGCAAATCTCCTTTCCCCAAGATCAGCTTAATAACCTCAGTTGCCTGAATGACTCCAATAATTCCGGCAATTACTCCCAGTACTCCAGCCTCCTGGCAGGAAGGAACTAAATCTGGTGGAGGCGGTGTCTCGTAAAGGCAACGATAGCATGGGCTTTCACCAGGTATAATTGTAGTTGCCTGGCCATCAAACCTAAAGATGGCGCCGTGTGATAAGGGTTTACCGAGCATTACACATGCATCATTCACCAGGTATCTGGTTGGAAAGTTGTCTGAACCATCAAGGATCACATCATAATCTTTAATAATATCGATGATATTCTCTGAATTGAGCCGGTCAGTATAGGGAACCACTTCAACATCCGGATTTAAATCTTCAATCGTTTCCTTTGCAGACTGGGCCTTAGGATAACCAACGTCTTTGGTTGAGTGTAATATTTGCCGCTGAAGATTTGAGAAATCAACATTATCATTGTCAACAATGCCAATCTTGCCTATACCAGCTGCGGCAAGATAAAACGCTGCGGGAGAACCTAGCCCCCCGGCTCCTACCAAAAACACCTTCGCATCTAATAACTTTTTTTGTCCCTTTCCACCTACTTCCGGCAAGATTATGTGTCTCGAATATCTATCAATCTGTTCATCAGTAAATTCTGACATTATATATATCCTTCTCTTTGATTTGTTTCGGCGACCTGCCCGCCCGTCCGAACGGCATGGACGGGCGGGCAGGCGGGTACGCCCCTACTTTGTGGCAACTTTGAAATTCCCTGACATCAGGTCAGATTCTTCGTTTCTAAATACCTGTATCTTCTATTATGATATTATTCTTTTCCAAAATAGTGCCGAGTACAGCATCCAATTCTCCCAATGAAATCTGGTAATCAACAATTGCATTTGTAGCCCTGCCTTCTGAAACTGCCAGATCTGCCTGAGCACGTATTATTTCCAGACTGGTTGACCTTCCAACATTAAATTTCTTTTCCTCAGCTTCCAGCCTTGACCGTGACAGATCCTCAGCCTTTTTCGACGCCTTAATCCTCTCAACATTCGTCTTTACCTGACGAACTGCCTTCCTGACTTCGACAACAACCTCCTGCTCTATCTTCCTGGTATTGAAAACCGATTGCTTTTCTTCCAGCTTAGCCTTTGAGTAACTACTTCTAGCCTCTCGATTACCTATCGGTACTTCCAATGTAACACCGAAGAACTCACTCTGAAAATCCTGTGAGAAAGCAGAATCAATGGCATTTCCTTTGTTTGCGGCAAGACCATCATAACGAATTCCAGCTTCAAAATCCAATTTAGGGAGCAATTGGTTCTTTTGCTGCTTCACCTTAATCCTGGCATTTTCGATATCTAACCCTTGTTCAAATACTTCCGGCCTGTTTTCAAGTGCAATCTTAATTGATTCTTTAATTGAGACATCTCGAACCTGAAAGGATGCTCTGTCCAGAGGCACAATTGAAACGTCAGATAATATAGCATTGTTACTTAAATTCATAACCTGCTTCAGTTCATCTTCTCTGTCTTTAATATCATTTTCTGCGACCACTACTCCTTCTATTTGGCTCGCAACACCTTCTTCTGCAACAAGTAACTCGATAGGAGCCAGGGTTCCAACCTTGACCTGAATTTTATTCTTCTTC
>MHZA01000147.1:1070-17108 GCA_001828595.1 Planctomycetes bacterium RIFCSPLOWO2_12_FULL_40_19 | reverse complement strand
ATAATTAAATATGGTGTCCCCGGAATTCTGTCCGGAAAGAAGGCATGCATAAAGAGAATATGTTTTACTTCCTCTCTAAGAGTGAGTGTGAAACCGTGAGGAAAGCGTTAATCATACTTCAAAAAATCTTTAAGAATATAAAACCTCCTTCAAAGGACGGGGTTTTGTAAAACAAGTCCAATCATAGTTCATTTTTCGGATTAGAATTCTTTCAACAATTTCTTCTTTTTGTAATCATAGTCCTCGTCAGTTATGAAACCTTCATCCCTCAATTCTAGATACACCGCCAGAATCTCTTTAATGTTTTTCCCCTTTTCACTTTCACTGTGGTCATTTTCTTCCAGAATATCTCTTTTCTTATGCTCGTAATCCGTATCACTGATAAATCCATCCTCTTTCAACTTGCGGAGGTCATTAAATTTGTCTTTTATGCTCTTCTCTTTTTTGCTGCCTAAAATCAATGTCTTTCTAAGCTCATAATCTTCTTTGGTGATAAGGCCGGTAGTCTCTAATTCTTTCAGTTCCAGAAGTTGATCTGTAATACTCATTTGCTGCACAATGACAGGCTGGCTGCCAGATACTGTTTGCGTGGCGCCGGACAAGTTGACTTCTTCCTGTTTCTTGCCTAGCGCTACTTCCTTTTCATAATCTTCTTTACTGACAAACGCACCTTCTTCTAAATCTATTATTAGCCAGTTACTATGTCCTGTCTTAAACTGTTGATCGGAACGAAGACTTATTTTCCAAAATGGGTTTTGTGTTATGCTGAATGGATCAACAAATACTGCCTGTCCTGTCTCTCCAAATACATTATCTGCGCCTTTGCCTACCAGATCTTCATATTGAATCCTTGAAAATACAACATTTAATTTATCATTAGAGATAAATAGTCCGAATATGGTATATACCTCTGATTTAAAAAATCCTTTCCCCTTTGTATAATTCGAATTTACTAAAATATATTGAGATGGAAGCGCCCTTATAAAAGCATCTGTTATGTGGGGTGTTAATTGCAATAATTCACTTTCCTGAAAGATATTCTGTTCTTTTCCCCATCCTGTTATGCCTTTTTCTTTAAAATAAATTGAAGAAAGTACACTTGTCAATATATCTTTTTTTAAGTATTTGGGATGATCAAGAATTGCCTTTGCAGAGCCTTTTGTCCCCTTTACTTCTTCAAGCCTTATATACGTCTTGCCTTCATTAAATATATTATTATTCTTGCCTTGAACCTGCCCCCGTCCCATATTGCTTAAAATATCTAAGCCTTTACAACCAATTGTTCCAGACAAAATAATAAATAACAAAATAAATCCCTTTTTCTTATACCACATTTTAAAATTTATTCAAAAGCTCCTTTTTCTTTACTTCATAATCTTTTTCTGAAATTAAACCTTCATCTCTCAGGCCTTTTAATTCTTTAAGTTTTTCTCTTACATCTTGATACTTCTTTGTTTCTGCAATGAAGTTTTTATCAGTTCTTACTTTTTTTTCGATAACTCTTTCATTACTGCCTGCTTGAATTGAGTTACCATTAATATTATCACTGATATCAGCATTATCTGTACTGGCCATACCAAACAAATTACTACTCAAGTCAATAATAAGCCAGTTTTGGTGTCCCTTTGCAAGTCTTTGCCCTCCCATAGGAACAAGGCTCCAGAAAGAGTCTCTCTTCACATCCAACGGATCTTTGAACTTATCCTTATTACTTTTTCTGAATGCCCTTCCATCAGTAAGATTTTTTTTACTCTGGATTGTACTAAAAACAATATTAAGGTCGTTATCTGATATAAACATGCTGAAATAACTTTGTCGATCAGATAAAAGCACCTTGTCAGAAGTAGAAAAAACTAAAATATCTTGAGAATCAGTAGCCATTGAGAATGCACTTATAATAGGAGGTATGATACTCTGTAACTCTTCTTCCCTGAACAATTTCCTTCTGCCCGTGCTTCCCTTGATTAATGATTTCTGATTGTAATAAATGGACGAAAGGATATTGGCAAGCCCTGATCCTGTAAAGTAGTATGGGTGTTTAAAGTTTTTCTTTATTACGTTTCCCTGTTCATCAAGTTCTTCCCGTATCTCGACAGAGGCACTCTGGTCATTGATCGTTGCCCCGACTATGTTGCTTTTTCTATAAGTTTTTTTAGGCAGCGAGATAGAACAGCCAAATGTTAGAGTGAACAACAAAAGTAATGGTATAAATTTCAGAGAAGTATATTGTTTCATAAAAAAGAAATACCCTTTTAACAGATTTTATCAATTGCTTCTGCAAGAGAAGAAACCTCAGTAATTTTTAGAGATTTTACCCCTGATGCGTCTTTTGTATTGTCTTTTGGAATAATTGCATTTTTAAATCCTAATCTTTCAGCTTCTTTTAACCTGCTGCCAAATTGACTAACTCCTCTGACTTCACCACCCAAACCTAACTCGCCAATTATGATTGTATCACCTGCTATTTCCGTGTCTTTGAAACTGGACGCAATCGCAATTGCAATTCCAAGGTCTGCTGCCGGTTCATAGATTTTTACACCGCCAACAACATTCACAAAAACATCATGCCCTCCTAAAAGAAGGCCTGTCCTTTTTCCCAGCACAGCTATTATCATAGCAACTCTGTTATAGTCTACACCGCTTACTTTGCGTTCCGGTATGCCGAAATTTGATCTGGTTACAAGCGCCTGTACCTCCACAAGCAGGGCTCTTGTTCCCTCAATACAAGAGATAATCGAAGACCCGGAAATCAGGTTTTGTGTTCTGGTGAGAAATATTTCTGATGGATCTTTAACCTCTCTAAGTCCGCTGTTAATCATTTCGAAGATCCCTATCTCATTTGTAGATCCAAAGCGGTTCTTCACTGCCCTTAATATCCTGAATGACATGAATTTTTCACCTTCAAAGTACAGTACTGTATCTACCAGATGTTCCAGCACTTTCGGTCCGGCAATTATCCCTTGTTTTGTAATATGTCCTACTAAAAAAACGGAAGATTCGGTTTTCTTTGATATTTGAATCAGTTCATTAGCACATTGCCTCACTTGTGAAACGGTTCCCGGAGAGGATTCGAGAACTGGTTTGAACATAGCTTGTATTGAGTCAATTATGACAAGTTTAGGGCTGATTTTTCTGATGTGTTCAAGAATAACATCTAAATTGTTTTCTGCAACCAAAAAAATATTCTTCGATGATACTTTGAGTCTGTCTGCTCGTAATTTTATTTGTGCGGTTGATTCTTCCCCTGTCACGTATAATGAGAGGTATCCCTGTTCGCTAAATTCCTGGCATACTTGCAGCAAGAGGGTTGATTTTCCTATTCCGGGTGTGCCTCCAATCAAAACTGCCGAACCCGCTACAATACCTCCGCCAAGAATTCTATCAAACTCTTCGATGTTGGTATTAGTCCGAAGTTTGCTTACAGGCTTTACGTCTGTTATACAGGTGGGATTTTCTATATCATATTCCGGAATGGTGTGAGTATATGTGGATTTGCATCTCTCTTCTGTCATTGAATCCCACTCATCACAACCGGAACATCTACCTACCCATCTACTGGTCCTCCATCCACATTGCGAGCAGACATAAACAGTACTGGATTTTGTCATAATAATGTAGCTTCATTCCCCCTTAGTGTTTTTTATAATTATCACAAGATAGTTGTGTTCTTGCAAGCAATAAAAAAAGGGGCTCGAAAGCCCCTTTTTAAATATGTACTCAGTTTGTTATATTACTATCCAATTATTTGCTATTCGAATCGCTGGTGACTAATTCTTCCTTTACTGTTACCTCTTCAAAAACCAGTTTTTCTTCTCTCAATCTTACCTTGATAGAATCGTTATCTTTGAACTTGCCCCTGAGTATTTCTTCAGAAAGCGGATCTTCTATTAAATTTTCAATGGCCCTGTGTAGCGGCCTTGCACCAAAATTTGGTTTATAGCTTTTGTCAATAAGAAAATCTACCACTTCTTTGGTTATTGAAAGCGTTATGTTATAGTTGCTAAGCCTCGATCGTATACTTTCTAATTCGATCTCTACAATCTTTCTCAGGTCATCCTTTGTAAGATCTCTAAATACAGCAATATCGCTAAGCCTGTTGATAAACTCCGGACGGAAATGCTTTTCGACTGCCTGTAATAGTTGTTCGCGAATAGATTCATAAGACTGTTCTCCAGATGTTTTCTTGAACCCTAACGAGGATGTATTTTTAATTATTTCTCCACCAATGTTTGAAGTCATTATTATGATTACGTTACGAAAATCAATATGACGTCCAAAACTGTCCGTTAATTTTCCTTCCTCCAGAACCTGTAACAACATATTATATACATCGGAATGAGCTTTTTCGATCTCGTCCAGGAGTATTACAGCATAAGGGCGTCTTCGTATTTGCTCCGTTAATTGTCCCCCTTCCTCAAAACCAACGTATCCGGGAGGAGCGCCTATTAGTCTTGATACATTATGTTTTTCCATGTATTCAGACATATCTATTTGAATCAACGAATCTTCTTCTCCGAATAAAAACTTGGCCAGGGCTTTTGAAAGAAGAGTTTTCCCAACTCCCGAGGGTCCTATAAAGATAAAGCTGGCGCTTGGCCTGTTTGGGTTCTGTAGTCCTGCCCTTGACCTTCTAACAGCCTTTGCTACTGCGTTAATAGCATTATCTTGTCCTATTACTGTTTTACTAAGTTCTTTCTCGAGGTTGAGCAATCTCTTTGCTTCTTCTGCCTCCATACGTTTGAGCGGTATGCCGGTCATGGCTGAAACTACTTCTGTGATAACCGCTTCATCTACAGTCCCGTCTATCTCTGTATGTTTCTCCCGCCATTCTTTTTCTACGTTACCCTTTTTCTTTTTTAATTTGTCCGCTTTATCTCTCAGCTTCGCAGCTCTTTCAAAATCCTGTAATGCTACGGATTCATCTTTTTCCTTTTCGAGATGTCCTATTTCTTTCTCTATATGCCTTAAATCAGGAGGATGTGTGGTTGCCTTTAATCTTACACGAGCACCCGCTTCATCAATAACATCTATTGCCTTATCAGGCAGGAATCTTCCTGAGATATATCTTATAGCATATTCTGTAGCGAATTTTATTGCTTCATCAGTTATCCGAACCTTATGGTGAGCTTCATATCTATCTCTTAAACCTTTTAAAATTTCGATGGTTTCTTCCTTAGAAGGTTGGTCAACTATTATTGTTTGAAATCTTCTTTCAAGCGCACCATCTTTCTCAATATATTTCCTGTATTCATCAAGAGTGGTTGCGCCAATGCATTGTATTTCGCCTCTGGAAAGAGCGGGCTTTAAGACATTAGATGCATCAATTGCTCCTTCTGCTCCCCCTGCGCCTACTAATGTATGCAGCTCATCTATAAAGAGGATTATATTTTTTGCCCTGCGAACTTCTCCCATTACGGCTTTGATTCTCTCTTCGAATTGACCTCGGTATTTTGTCCCTGCCACCATCATTGCTAAATCTAAAGCGACTATTCTTTTGTCACGCAAAAGTGCTGGAATCGCTCCACTCACCACAGACTGTGCCAATCCTTCCACTATTGCAGTTTTTCCAACACCAGCTTCCCCCAGCAAAACAGGGTTGTTCTTTGTGCGACGACTAAGAACCTGAATCAAACGTTCAATAATTGCCTGTCTGCCAATTACAGGGTCCAGTTCCTGTTCCCTTGCCTGCTGTGTTAAATCGCGGCCAAAGGAATCAAGGGCAGGGGTCTTTGACTTACCTCTTTTTTCTTCTTTGTCTTTAGAGCCTTGTGTTGTTTCTGCACCTAGAAGCTCGATTACTTCCTCTCTTACGCCTTCCAATTTTACACCTAAATTTAACAATACCTGCGCGGCGACACCTTCATGTTCCCTGAGTAGCCCAAGCAGTTGATGCTCGGTGCCTATGTAGTTATGCCCCATAGCCTTTGCTTCTTCCATAGCATATTCTAATACTTTCTTTACCCTTGGAGTGAAAGGCAATTGTCCGACCGAAACCAGGTCGGGCCCAGCCTGGACTATCTTTTCCACTTCCATTCGTATCTTTTTCAAATCGATATCTAAATTTTGTAAGACATTTGCGGCTACCCCGCTACCTTCTTTTACCAAACCAAGTAATATATGTTCTGTTCCTATATATTCATGGTTAAATCTCTTTGCTTCCTCTCTTGCGAGAGCCATTACTTTCCTTGCCCTATCGGTAAATTTATCAAACATTTTTGTCACCTTTTTTTATAAACCTTCAAGCCTCTTCCTTACGTAAGAGGCCCTGATAATATTTCTTTGTGTAGAATCCAGTTCACAGCCTTGCAGCTTTTGTAAGTGTCCCGGAAGTGTCAGGACAAAGAGTTCGTTAAGGGTTTGTATCTCAATATTGTCTATCAGACCTATGTTGACGCCCATACGAACCTGTGAAAGTAATTGTAATATTTCCTCAGACGTAATCATTCGAGCAGCCTTAAGCATACCATAAGACCGCCAAATTCTATCTTCCAATTGGTCTTTACTTTCTAAAACTAAAGCCTTTCTGGCCATCCTTTCATAGCTTGTAATGCGGGGTATTACACTTTCAATTATGGATATTATTTCTTTCTCAGATTTTCCTAATGCAAACTGGTTTGAAATTTGATACAGGTCTCCAGAGACTTTAGTCCCCTCTCCATATAGACCTCTGACTACCAACCCGAGTTTGCCTACTGCGTTAAAAACCTTTTCAATGTGTTTCGTCATGCCAAGCGCCGGGAGATGTAGCATTACAGAAACTCGCATGCCTGTACCAACGTTTGTCGGACATGCAGTCAGGTATCCAAACCTTGCAGAAAATGCAAAATTTAACCTTTTCCCCAGGATATTGTCAATTTCATCAGTGGTTTCCCATGTATCATTTAGCTCGAAACCTGAGTGGATTACCTGGATTCTGAGATGATCTTCTTCGTTTATCATCAAACTAATAGTTTCTGATTTCTCGAATGCGACACCTCTTTCTCCTTCACCCGCAGCATGTTCTTTGCTAATCAGGTGTCTTTCAACCAAAAATAACTTGTCAACGGAAGTCGCATTGTTTAAATTTACGTAAGAAATATCCTGCGCTATGCTGCTTTCGATTATGGTATTTCTAAGTAAGGATTCTATCTCTTTTCTTTGTTTTAAATTAGAGCGGGAAAGGAAAGGGTATCCCGTAATATTTCTCGCCAAACGGATTCTGCTGCTTATTACAATGTCAGATTCCTTGCCTGTGCCCCTAAGCCATTCACCCGTTTTGTCTGTAAGATCTCTAATCTCCATCTTCAACATTTCCTGAAAGTTCATAAATTTTATCTCTTAATTCAGCAGCTCTTTCGTAATCTTCTTTCTCTACTGCTTCATTTAATTCCTTACGTAATTGGATCATTTCATTTTTCTTGATAATTTCAGCACCAGCATTTGGGGGTACTTTCCCCACATGTTGAGAACTGCCATGCATCCTTTCAATAAGAGGAAGAAGCCCTTTCTTAAAAACATTGTAATCCATGGGACAGCCCAGACGACCTTGAGACCTGAATTCCAGATAAGAAAGTCCGCATACAGGGCAAGTCGTTTTTGACATTTCTCTTATTTCTGGAGATACCTGGTTAATAAGACTTGTTAAAATATCAGATGGGGAGGGGGCTTTAGGGAAATGATTTGTAACGTTTTGAGCGCAATCCTCACAGAAATGCCTTTCTTTCTTCTCGTTTTCTACAATTTCTGTGAGATGCACTGTTGCCAGTTTTTTATTGCATGATTCACATTTCATTACATGCAACTCCTTGAAGTTCCTATTTTTTTGTCCATTTCAATAATTCCATAACTTCTCCAAGAGAAGTCTTTCCTTGAGATATTTCTTCACGGATCCTGTTTTCTTTTTCCAACCAATCCATTGCGTGGTTAGCCATTTCTTTTGCTTCACGCTTTGGTATTACAATCAAGCCGTCACTGTCGCCAATAATCCAATCGCCGTTATTTATTGTAATCCCTGAAATATTTAAGGATACGCCTATCTCGCCAAAACCTTTAGGCTCTCCTGCATTTGGCATGACCAATTTTGCAAATGTAGGGAACTTTAATTTCCTGATCTCACTACTATCTCGAATTGCACCGTTTACGACAACCCCCCCAAGCTTTTTCTGTATTGCGCTGTGTGTGGCAAGCTCTCCCCATACGGCAGGGCCTACACCACCGGAATCAATAACTATTACATTTCCTTTTTCAGCCTTATCTATCGCCTCAACTGTTTTTGCCCAGTCTCCGGGGTATGTTCGAACAGTTACTGCCTGCCCGACCATCTTAGTTTCCAAACTTATGCATTTGAGACCGGTGATTCCTTTAAGACGGTGGCTACCGTCAGATATATTTGCGGTAGAAACCTTCTCTAATATTTCATGGATATTGTCGTCTGCGGCCCTTTTAAAAAAATCTGTAGTCATTCGCTTACGACTTGATATAGCTTTTTTTAAATTAGCAGCGGCGGTTCTTATGTCGGTTGCTTTGCTGATTGCGCCGCCTACCACTATAATTTTTGCACCCGCATTTACCGCGTCAACTGCCGTTTCAGAATTAATTCCTCCTGCAACGGCAACGGGGATATTAACCTTTGAGCAAATTCTCAAGAGTCTTTCAAAGGGGTCATTACCCATCATTTGCTCGTCAATAGCTGTATGAACACCTATAAAGTCGGCTCCCCATTCCTCAACATCCATTGCGCGCTCGGTACAATCGGCAATTCCAAGGAAATCGACTTCTATTTTTATTCCGTAATTTTTTCCTGCGCTTATACACTCCTTTATAGTCGAGTCTGGCGCGCTACCCATAACGACTGCGATATCTGCTCCGGCTTTAGCGGCAGTTTCCATTTCCAGTCGGCCTGCGTCCATTGTTTTCATATCAGCAACTATCGTTTTCGTTGGAAACTCTTTCCGAAGTGTCCTGACAGAATCCAGCCCTTCGCTCTTAATCAGGGGAGTGCCTGCCTCAATCCAGTCAACACCTGCATCAACAGCCTCTTTGGCCACATTAACGGCGCGCCTTAAGTTTATAAAATCTAAAGCTAATTGAAGAATAGGAGTGTCTAAATTGATATTCACTTATGACTTGTAAAAGAACGGCTTATACAAAATACGATGCTGCGCAATTTTCAGATTCCCATGTTTTTACTTTGGCAATGAATATTTCTGGAGGTAGCTTTTCGCTGAAATTATCATATATTATTTTTGAAACATTTTCCGTTGTAGGATTTTTCCGGTTAAATTCTTCGAGTTCATTTAAATAAGAATGATCAAAACGAGATAGTATCTCTTCGAGTGTCTTTTTTACAATCTTAAAATCCACGACCATACCTAACCCATCGAGCTTTTCCGATTTAAGTGTTACTTCTACCTTCCAGTTATGGCCATGCAGCTTTTCACAATCGCCATCGTAACCCCGTAAATTGTGAGCGCCGGCAAATGTTTTCTCTACAACCAATTCATACATATTAATTTTAATGCATAATACTTCTTATCGGCAAAAAAAGATATTAATTCAATTATTAATTCTACTTTGCTTAATATGAAAGTCAAGCGTTTTTCTGAATACCGAAAGACATTGGAGAAGTTATTTAGAAAGTAATCAGGTTAATTAATAAAATCACAATAATACAGCTAAAAACAGTATTACAAAAACCAATACCAGGGCAATTACCTGTAATATTTTCTTATGAACAGGAGGTTGGATTAAGCAGGAACAGTCTTGATCAGTCTTCTCTTCCTTGATCAAAAAGGCATTTATTCCGTAAATAACAAAAAGGCAAACAGCCAGTATAATCTTAATGCGTATAACAGTTTTATACCCTGAACTAAAGCCCGCGTCCGCAGCAGACATAATGCCGTCAACCGAATTAAGGATTCCAGTAACAATAAGTACCCCTATTAATATTCCAACATAAATACGAAATCTTTCATGAACATCATTTGCAAATGTGCCAATACCGGAAACCGATGAGCTTCTTCCCAACACCGGACGTAAAATTGCCACAAGAAAAATCATGCCCCCTACTAAGAGGGCTGCGGCAGAAAGATGAAGCCAGTGGTTAATCAAAATCAATTTATCAAGTATCATTTTACCCCTCCGTCAATTTTATGAATTAGAATTCTGCAAAACTATTTCATTTTAAACAACATTTTATTATTTAGATATAGTAAAATTCGTATTAAAAATCAAAAGGTTTTTGTGCTTAATGATAATATTAAATTGATAATCGCTAAAGCTTTTGCGTGATAGATTGCATTTGATTTTCACCAGAACGCATGTTAGAATTTGACCCAGTTCGACCGCCAGCATTAATTTTGCGTCATCAAGGCTTCCCGCCCTGTCTTGCCGTTTGGACGGGTAGTTTTGAGCCGCCTGGAATAATCTAAAGACTTTAACTACCATAGACTTAAAATGGAAATTCCTATACTAACAAGTTATCTTATAATAAATATTTAAAAACATGAAGGTATTAATATCAGACAATCTTCCGGATATATGTAAAACAATTCTGGAGAATGCGGATTTTCAGGTGACAACAAAGGCAGATTTTACACCGGAAGAATTAAAAAAAGAGATAGGTAAGTATGACGGTTTGATTATCCGAAGCAGTACCCAATGTACGCCGGAAATTATTGAAAAGGCTGCCAGGCTTCGTGCAATATGCCGGGCCGGTGTCGGGGTTGACAACGTTGACGTGCCTGCCGCTACAAAAAAAGGGATTATCGTAATGAATACCCCTGGAGGCAACACAACATCAACTGCAGAGCATACAATTACGCTTCTTTTAGCTTTATCAAGGAATATACCGCAGGCCTGCAATTCTGTTCGTGAGGGAAAGTGGGAACGTAAAAAGTTTATGGGTACTCAAGTTTCCGGGAAAACACTTGGCATAATTGGGTTGGGTAAGGTCGGGAAAGAAGTCGCAAAACGTGCTATTGCGCTGGAGATGAGGGTGCTGGGATATGATCCCTTTGTTTCTAATGAAACAGTTCCAAAGCTGAATGTCCAACTTGTTAAGAACCTTGACGACATTTATAAACAAGCAGATTATATAACTTTACATATTCCCTTAACCAATGATACGGAAAATCTGATTTCCAGTCGTGAATTTGCGTTAATGAAAGACGGGGTAAGAATAATAAACTGCGCAAGGGGCGGTATCCTTTCGGAGGATGCACTTTATGAGGCGCTTGTAAGTGGTAAGGTGGCGGGAGCGGCAATTGATGTCTTTGAGAAAGAGCCGCCGGAAGGCAATAAACTGTTGAAGCTTGACAACGTCCTTCCAACACCGCATCTTGGCGCCCTGACAGAGGAAGCCCAATATGCAGTAGCCAGGGATGCGGCAGAACAGATGGTAGAGGCGTTAAAGGACAATAATATACGAAATGCGGTCAACATGCCCGTGCAATGCCCGGAAGAATTTAAGCAGCTCAAACCCTATATAACTTTAACAGAGAAAATGGGATCTCTCTTAATCCAGTTGGTAAAGGGCAGGATAAAATCCATAAATATACAGTACAGCGGTGGCATTTCTAAGGATAATATACACCCTTTAACAGATAGTCTGTTGGCAGGCATGTTGAAACATGTTTTAGATGAGGGCGTAAATATCATAAATGCCCGTATACTGGCTGATGAGAGAGGAATAAAGATTAATGAAATAATAAGCAGTGCAGAAGAGGACTATACTAACCTTATTTTTGCCAGGATTAATACGGATAACGGTGAAAGCTCTGTCTCAGGCACCGTATTTAAAAATAGTGACCCTAAAATAGAGACAATAAATGATTATCGCGTTGACATGGACCCCATTGGCTATGTCATGATTTTGTTTGGGCAGGATAAACCGGGTTTGATAGGGGACATAGGTAAGATGCTGGGCGATCAAGATGTAAATATAGGACACATGACATTTGGCAGGAAAGCGACTGGCGGCGTGGCGATGATAGTCATAAATGTTGATGCAGTAGTTTCCCAGGAGACCCTCTTATCAATAGAAAAAATGAAATTCATCGAGTCGGCGTATATGTTGAAATTCTAAGTAGTTAAAAAAATCCATGCATTGGATATCTTGAATTTAGCAGGAAGAAAATCCTCACACTTTTTTTATCTGAGTTTGAATTCGGTAAAACCTCAAAATTTTCCGTAGCGAATGACACAATACTAAACTCACCGTTCTTAATCTAATGTAGGGGCGTATTATTATACGCCCTTAAAGGGAAAGTACAGATGGCCATAGAAAAGTGGGACCCGTGGCAGGAACTTGTAAGACTGCAACAGGAAGTGAATGAATTATTCAGTGATTTCTTCAATCGTTTCTCGTCAACAAAGGAAATATCTTTCACACCGCAGATAAATATGTATGAAACGAAAGAAGAGGTTGTGCTTAATGTTGCGCTTCCGGGCACACTTCAGGAAGATATTGATATATCTTTGGAGGATGATGTTTTGTATATAAGGGGTGAAAGACCCGACCCATACGGGACGATAGCCGGCCCACGCCATATAGAAGAATTGTGTTACGGGTATTTTGAGAGGCAAGTGCAATTACCTGCCAAGTGTTTCAGCGAAAAAATAGAAGCAGACTATTCCGATGGAATTCTTAATGTACGACTAATTAAAAAGGTATAAGTATGGCGTATGGTAACGTTAAAGAACGTGACTACTATGAGGTATTAGGGGTAAGTAAGAATGCAACCAATGACGAACTGAAGAAAGCGTACAGAAGGCTGGCCCTCAAATATCATCCGGATAAAAATCCGGGAGATAAGGAAGCTGAACAAAAATTCAAGGAAGCTGCAAATGCCTACAAAGTGCTCAGTGACCCTGAAAAAAGGAAGATGTACGACTTAAGGGGGCAGGCAGGACTTGAGGATATGGGTTTCCATGGTTTTGAAAGCAGTTCTGATATATTCAGTAGTTTTGGAGATATATTTGGAGATATATTTGGTAAACGATTTTACAGAGAAAGAGGCGGACCTCAGAGGGGTTCAGACCTCAGGCACAACATGACAATTTCTTTTACTGATGCTGCATTAGGATGTGAGAAGCAGCTCCGATTCACAAAGAATGAAGCATGTGAAGCATGCAAAGGAACAGGCGCCAAAAACGGAGCGTCGACTGTATGTTCACAGTGTAATGGCACAGGACATATAAGCAGACAGCAAAAACCTGTTGGAGGGTTTTTTACCATTAGTAACCCCTGTCTTAATTGTAACGGTTCAGGGAGGAAGATTGGTAATCCATGCAATAATTGTAACGGCGAAGGGCGGATATCTAAAGCCAGATCCTTGTCAGTTAAGATACCTGTCGGAATCAGGGACGGCGCTACATTAAGGCTTTCCGGCCAGGGTGAAGCTGGTATCAGGGGTGGAAGTGCAGGCGATTTGTATATATGTGTTAATACAGCGCCTCATCCTTATTTTGAGAGAAGGGGCCTGGACATTCAGTACGATGCTGTGGTTCATTTTACCAAAGCTGCTTTAGGCGGAGAAATAGAAATCCCAACCCTAAGCGGCAAGGCAATGTTAAAGATACCAAAGTGCACACAATCCAATCAAACCTTAAGAATGACAGGACAGGGAATTAAGACAAAAGATGGGAGAAAGGGCAACCAATTAGTAAGAATAATAGTAGACATGCCAAAGAAACTATCTGCAAAACAGGAAGAACTCTTAATAGAATTAGACAAACTTGAGGATGATTAAGGCTCGGTCAAAAATAAAATTGAAAGATTTAAATCGTACTATTTTGCCTGCTTTCGTTTTGCTTTGTAAAATGCCAGCCGTTCCTTAATCTCTTTATCGAAGCCGTTGTCTGTTGGTTTATAATACTCTTTGCCCTGAAGCTCCTTCGGTAAATAGGATTGTTCTATATAGCCGCCATGATTGTGCGGATATTTGTACCCTTTTCCATAACCAATATCCTTCATCAGAGGTGTTGGCGCATTTCTGATGTGAAGCGGCACCCCCAATGCCCCTTTTTCTTTGACATCATTTAATGCGCTTAGATAAGCCTTGTAAGAGGCGTTGCTCTTTGGTGCAGAGGCAAGATAGGTTACTCCCTGTGACAGAGGTATCCACCCCTCCGGCATACCGACAAAATGAAATGCATCTTTCACTGCAACTGCCACCTGAACAGCCGATGGATCGGCATTGCCAATATCCTCAGAGGCAAAAATAACCATACGCCGCGCAATAAAGAGAGGGTCTTCTCCCGCTTCCAGCATACGTGCCAGCCAATAGAGGGCAGCGTCAGGGTCACTGCCGCGCATGGATTTGATAAAGGCGGAAATTACGTTGTAATGCTCCTCTCCGCCTTTATCGTAAAGAAGCGCCTTTCGCTGCATGGCTTCCTGTGTAATTTTTAAGGTAACTTTCCTCTTATTTTCCTTATCGGGCTTTGTCAGCATTATGGCCGATTCAAGCGTATTCAGGGCAACCCTCGCCTCTCCATGAGAAAGATCAACTATAAAATTGAAGGCGTCATCGTCTATCGCTATTTCTAAATTGCCAAGCCCACGTTCCTTATTTGATAAGGTATTGGTTATTATGCTTTTGATATTGTCAGCAGAGAGTTGTTCCAGAACCAGCACCTTACAGCGTGAGAGAAGGGGTGCATTGACCTCAAATGAAGGGTTCTCCGTAGTAGCGCCAATCAGTGTAATAGTGCCGTCTTCCACATGATGGAGAAAGGCATCCTGCTGGGCCTTATTGAATCGGTGAATCTCGTCGACAAAAAGAATAGTTCTTTTGCCATAATATTTAAGCTGTTGCCTGGCGTCTTCTATGACGGCACGAATATCCTTGACGCCTGACAACACAGCGGAAAAAGAGACAAAGTGAACGCCCATTGCCCTGGCAACAATTAAGGCCAATGTAGTTTTTCCTACACCGGGAGGACCCCAGAAAATCATTGATACCAATTCTCTTCTTTCCATAAATCCTCTGAGAATCTTGTCAGGTCCAACGAGGTGTTCCTGTCCGACAAATTCAGCCAGGCTTTGCGGCCTCATCCGATCGGCCAGTGGAGATTTTTTTGCAGCCTTTGCCCCTGCATCAAATAAATCAGCCATTTACATTTACTCTTTAAAATATTTTTCACCACAAAGAAATAATTTTTTTACCTATCGCCAGCGCATTTTCTGTGTATTCTGAGGCTAAACCAGTTATAGGATTTTTTTCTTAACGTAAATTTACACCCTGATGACTGATTAGTCAATCATTTATACTATTACTCTGTAACGTTTTCTTTTCTGGAAAAAAGTTGAATTCACTTGGTTGTTTTAATAATATTGCCAGGAACATAAAAACGAGGATTCCATACGGGATTTGGGCAAAACTTATAGAAAGGCGTATTTATATGATTAAGATTGTTGACGGGTTCGAAAATAGCAAACAGATTTCTAAGATGATTGAGGACGTTGCCGGAGAGCTGGGTATTAGTCAGAAACTGGAGGAAATAGTGATTAAACATCCCCCGGCGGATTCTCCCTTAGATATGAACTATCTCAGCTCCGATAATAAGTCCCTGGATCTGGAGATAGTGGATTCCCTGGATAATCTTGAGGGACGGGTGAGACATGAACTCATGCATGTGGCAGACCAGTTAAATGAGAAGTTTAAGTACAAAGATAGTCTTATCCCCCGCAAAGGTACCGGCGCATTCAGGAGATACAAATACCTGTGGAACGTGTATATTGACAGTCGTCTTGTAAAGAGTGGAAAGCCCTCCTATGACACTCAGGAAGCAAGGGAAAGGGAGATAGAGGAATGTTACCCGGAACTGAGTGCGGCTCTCAGGAAAAGGTGCTTTGCCTTTCTCTGGGGAATGGGACTCCTTGATTTCGAACAAATCTCTGCAATGAGTCGCGACCTCTTTTCGGCGGTTAAGGAGCTTAAGTCCCTTGCCCAATCGCACGGGGAAAAACAGATTACATTTGAGACAATTGAAGAATTGAAAAGCTACAGGAAATAAAATAGATGAGATTGTTAGAACATCCCCCTAAATCCCCCT
>MHZA01000147.1:0-1043 GCA_001828595.1 Planctomycetes bacterium RIFCSPLOWO2_12_FULL_40_19 | reverse complement strand
GGATTGTTTTGACCCGGGCTTCTACACAAATTCTAACCCGCCCGAACGACGAAGGTCGGGCAGGTTTGCGCAGCATACTATCCATTAAACACATAAAAATAATCCCTATTATCTATATGACACCTAGGCATATCTAGACGCATTTTCCCCTTGCAAAGTCGAATATGTTAGAATACTATTGATGAAAATGTCCCAAGAGAATATTCTACTTGAAAGGATTAAACAGCTTGTAGTATCCGGGAAATATAGGGTAAGGATTCATACTATTCGCCACATGATAGCAGAAGGTTTTTATGAGGCAAATATTATTGAAACTGTTACAGGTGAGAGCAGGATTATAGAAAATTACCCTGATGATTGTCGGTGTCTTATTTTAGGCAGATTTCATTTTAAAAAGGCTGCAATTTCTTCTCTACATGTTGTTTGTGAATACTCAAGGTCTGATTTAATAGATATAGTTACTGCCTACATACCTCAAAAACCATGGTGGGTTAGCTCTACCCAAAGAGGAAAGATGTAATGAAAAAAGAAAAAAGATTAATGGAAAAACCCTGTTCAGAATGTGGCGATAGCTTAGAGAAAAAACTAATCTCTCAGGAATTTGAAAGGGAAGGGGTCAAGATTCGACTTTCAGGATTAAAGGCGTGGGTGTGTAATGGTTGCGGTGAAATATATTTTCTGCCGGGCGGGGCAGAAAAGGTGGTTAAGGCAGCTAATTGCCTTTTCGAACTGGCCCTTACAGAGAAACAGCATAAAGGCACTCTTACCGCACAGGTTTAGTCAACAAAAAATGGCGTTAGACTTGTTACTTGGCCATTTAATTAAGTATTTTAAATAGAGGCTATAGTTTTTTTGCTTTTCCTCTGTACCCTTGGTCATTTTTTTTCTCTGTTTCTCGCTTCATGCCTCTTGATTCTTTTTCAAATCCTGTTATCTTGTCAAAAAAGCCGGTCCATAAACACAAAAACCCAGGTCAAAACGGGGGAGGGATTGTTTTGACCCGGGCTTCTACACAAATTCTAACCCGCCCGAACGACGAAGGT
>MHZA01000146.1 GCA_001828595.1 Planctomycetes bacterium RIFCSPLOWO2_12_FULL_40_19 | reverse complement strand
ACAGGTTGACAGCAGCATTGGAGGCAAGGTGGCCGTAAACCACCCAAGAGGGAAAAATATGATTGGATCTTTCTATCAGCCGAAGGGTGTTTTTATTGATACCGATACCCTCAAGACACTGCCAAAAGCGGAAATAACTGCGGGTATGGTTGAGGTGATAAAATACGGGATGATTAAAGATGCTGCCTTCTTTGAATATATAGAAAAGCATCTTTCAGGAATCCTGGAACTTGATCCTGCCGTATTAGAAGATATTATATATAACTCATGCAAGGTTAAGGCGCATGTTGTGGAACTCGATGAAAAGGAAGAAGGACTGAGGGCTATCTTAAATTACGGACATACCATCGGGCATGCACTGGAGGCCCTGACATCATACAGGAAATACAGGCATGGCGATGCGGTGGCTATGGGTATGATATATGCGACAAAGATAGCGATGGAAATGAGACTCGCAGGCGAGGAGGTGTTAAAAAGACAGGAATCGCTGTTTGTGAAATTGGGGTTGAGCCTTAAAGACACGGAATTGAACCCGGATGATATTGTCAGTATATTATATCAGGACAAGAAAACAATTGGTGGGAAACTGAGGTTTGTTCTTCCTACCGAAATCGGCACCGTAGTAATTTATGACAGGGTAAATGAAGAAACTATCCTGAAAGTCCTTACCGATTAGTCACGGTTATCTTCGTCACTAATAATTACGTCTCGGAAATTCTATAACTTATTACAATTGTGATCGTAGCAAACTAAGTATAATTCCTGCTAATGTAAACTATGGATGATTTTGAAGGTCTTCTTCGTTTAAATATGATAAGTGGCATAGGTATTAAAACCTTCCTCAACCTTATCGAACATCTCGGTTCTGTCAGGTCAATACTGGATTGCCCAAAAAGCAGACTGGAAAGAATCCCTGGTATAGGGCCGAAAATAGCTGATAAGATTATAAATGGTTCAAAGGCCGCAGATGTTGATAAAGAGATTAAGCTTGCTGAAAGAAACAGTGTAAAGATAGTTCCTTTCACAAGTGATGAATTCCCGCACAACCTCAAGTTAATATATGATCCGCCTCTCGTACTCTACATTAAAGGGGATATTATAAAGAGTGATACTGTGGCGCTTGCTATAGTCGGCGCCCGCAGGTGCAGTTACTATGGCCAGTCTCAGGCCGAAAGATTTGCAATACAGTTGGCGCAGGCAGGTTTTTGTGTCGTAAGCGGTATGGCAAGGGGTATTGATACCAGTGTACATACTGGGGCAATTAAGGGAAAAGGAAGGACGATCGCCGTACTTGGCTGCGGCCTTGGAGCTGTTTATCCCCGTGAAAACACAGAACTAGCTGAGAAAATTGCTTCTCAAGGCGCTGTGATTTCGGAACTGCCCATGGCTACTCCTCCCAGTAATCGTAACTTCCCGCCAAGAAACAGGATAATCAGCGGGCTTTCGCTTGGAGTATTGGTAGTAGAGTCGACACTCTGGAGCGGCTCACTCATTACGGCGAAATGGGCGCTTGAGCAGGGAAAAGAAGTCTTTGCCATTCCCGGCAACATAGACAGCAATTACAGCAGAGGAACCAACAAACTTATCAAGGAAGGCGCAAAACTCGTTGAAGATATAAATGACATTGTTGAGGAATTAGGTCCGCTTGCCGAGGCCATATACATAAAGGATAATATAAAGGTTGAGGACATTAGAAGCCTCTCCCTGAATTCCCAGGAAAACAAGATTTTCTCACTCCTTTCGAGTACGCCTAAGGCTATAGATGAAATTACCACCGAATCCGGCCTGCCGGTATCCAATGTTTCAAGCATATTAATGATACTGGAAGTAAAAAGGCTGGTAAAACAACTTTCCGGAAAAAGGTTTGTGAAGGCGTAACTGGGGGAAAATATTTGACAGATTTGGCAAGACTTTTCTTCTTTGAAAGACGATTTTCTTATTTTAATAGTATAGGAATTTCCATTTTAAATCTTTTGGAGTTAAGTCTTTAGACTTTTATTTTAACCTAAATTGAGCGATTTTACACTATATGTCGTTGTAGCCGATGGCTTCCTGCCCGACTACGTCATTCAGGCGGGTAGCCTGCGTTGTTCATCACTTGATGGAGCTACGTAAGTCACGCAACCTCAAGGTTGCGGCTACGAAATCGCTCAATTCAGGTTTAAAGAATCGTCTGCATTTACCATTGTTTATCCTGTAACTCCTGTCAAAAACAATTGGAATTTTTACAGAAGATTGAAGGTAGAGTCAGGGAGGTGTGTAATCGGAGGAAATCTGTGGCTAGGTGATTAAACACCTCTTGCAAGCCTCTCGGCGAGGAATAACGGCAGATTTACTTTATTAATTTCTGCCATTGTTTTTTGGTAGTTGTATTTCAGTCTGACTATCTCCACATCCCAATTATCATCATCAAACACAGCAAATGAGAGCATTGGGGAGCCGTCACGGGGTTGTCCAACACTTCCGACATTGACGATTGTTTTACCATCCCTGGATAAAGTTGCTTTATTGCTGTCCCCCTGTAATTCATTGTAAGCATATATCCCCGGGATATGCGAATGCCCGGCAAAGCAGAGAGAATGTTTCATTTCTATCAAACTTGAATATGCATTGCGGGCGTTAGTAATATATTTCCATTGCATTGGATCATCCGGTGATGCATGGACGTATAGTACGTTATCCTCCTCTATCTGAATGGGAAGCCTGCTGATTGCCTCTCTTATTTCTTCACCCAGGATGCCCCTTGTCCATCTGATTGCTTTACGTGCATATTTTACCATTTGATAATCAAAATCTTCATCCATGATAGCATATTCATGATTACCGAGACATATTTTGTCTGTGAGCGACTCAACTATCTTGAAACATTCTGCCGGGTTTGGGCCATAACCAACAATGTCTCCAAGGCAGACAACACGTTTTTTACCTTCCAGCTTGTCAATGTATTCCAATACCCTGTTCAGGGCTTCCTGATTTCCATGAATATCGGAGATTACTACTATCTTCATTGTGTAATATTTGCAGGTTCTCGGATTAGTTCAAGAATTATTCTAATAGTTATAGAAACGCATACTATAAAATAAAACTTTAAAAAACCAATAAAATAGTCTGCGTTATATTTTGTATAAATAATTACCCAATATCTACTTAACCGAATATGATTTTAAAAATATGTGGAAAATATGCTTTTGCCGTGTTATGTATGAGAAATTGAAAAAATATTTGTGAATGTAGGGTGGATTAAGGACGACCCGTCCCCGCCAGCCCGCCCGTACCGAACGGTACGTTCGGGCGGGAATGCGTATCGGGCTGGCGAACGGCACCGGCGGGTAGGCCGAATCCACCTATAAATAGATAAATGGAACAAAAAGCTCATAATAACAAAATACAGGCAAATGTGCTTGAAGAACTGCGTGATGTCATTGGCAGGGAGAATGTTTTTGATAACATCGAGGAAAGGGTATGTTATTCCTTTGACGCTACAAAGGAAAAGTCTATACCTGATCTGGTGATAAGGCCTCATTCAACGGAACAGGTATCAAATGTCGTATCAATAGCAAATAAACATAATATCCCTGTTTGTCCGCGGGGTGCCGGAACAGGTTTGTCCGGTGGGTCTGTTCCCATAAAGGGTGGCATTGCCCTGGATCTTAAAAATATGGACAGGATAGTAGAGTTAAATGCAAGGGATCTGACAGTGACCGTAGAACCCGGCGTTGTCACAAAAGATTTACAGGACGAAGCGGCAAAACATCGGCTTTTTTATCCTCCTGAACCGGGAAGCGCCGGATTCTCAACTATCGGAGGAAACGTGGCAGAGTGTACGGGAGGAATGACGGGCATGAAATACGGGGTAACAAGGGACTACGTCCTTGCCCTGGAAATTGTCTTGCCTGATGGTTCGGTCATAAATACGGGGAGTAAAACACTCAGGAGTGTTGCCGGGTACGATTTGACCAGATTTTTTGTCGGTTCTGAAGGGACGTTGGGTGTATTTACGAAAATAACATTAAAACTATTACCATTGCCGGCGAAGATAGGAACGGTTATCTCTTATTTTAAAGACATTGATAGCGCTCTGAATGCCACAGACTCCATCTTAATAAAAAACCATCTGCACCCTCGCTCATTAGAATTTGTGGACAAAACATGCATTGATGCTATTAGGGGGTCTACAGAAGACGTGATTCCGGAAGAAGCCGTGGCATTTTTGCTTATTGATGTTGACGGGAATGAAAAGAATGTAGCAAATGACATTTCCAGGATAGACATTCTTTGCAGGGAAAACAGTGCGTTGAATACTTCAATTGCTAAAACTGATGATGAAAGGAACGTTTTATGGGATGTCAGGAGGTCTGTTTCTCCTTCTCTCTATAAGATCGCCTCGATGAAGTTCAATGATGATGTTTGTGTTCCGAGAAGCAAGGTTAGAGAGGTGTTAAAAAGAGTTTATGAACTCGGCAAGATATATTCAATACAGGTAGCGGCATTCGGACATATTGGCGAAGGCCACATCCACCTCAACGTTATATATGATGACGGGAAAGAGATGGATTTGTCCGTCCACAACCTGGTATCTCAAATATTGAAGGAAGTGGTATCTATCGGTGGGACTATCACGTCAGAGCATGGTGTGGGTGATGCGAAGGCTGAATTTATTGGTTTAGAACTTGCTCCTCATGAAATAGAAATAATGAAAGATCTAAAGAAGATGTTTGACCCGAAAGGTATAATGAATCCTGGAAAGATTTTTGTTTAAAGACAAACGTGGGAACTATGAAGCTTTTTAAAAAAACCAGAACAGAGAGCAATAAACACCAGAATGCTCTTAACGAACTGATTAAAGTTGTGGGGAGAGAAAGGGTTCTGTCGGCGATTGAGGATAGGATATGCTATTCTTATGACGGCACAAAGCAGAAGGCGCTTCCGGATATCGTTGTAAGGCCCAACGACACATCCGATGTTTCTAATACATTAAAGATTGCGAATAAATATGAGATACCAATATATGCCAGGGGGGCGGGTACAGGACTTACCGGCGGGGCGGTGCCGCTTAT
>MHZA01000145.1 GCA_001828595.1 Planctomycetes bacterium RIFCSPLOWO2_12_FULL_40_19 | reverse complement strand
GCCGGTTCCTGGCACCGCCAGGTCAGCCTGCTTTCAAAAGAAGCCAGGTTAGTTATGGAAAACAAGGGGGCAAAACTCGACGCCGGCGACTTTGGAGAAAACGTGCTGACAGAAGGCATTGATTTTGCTAACACTAAGGTGGGCAACAAGTTACGGCTAGGCAAGGATGCCATGGTAAGGATTACTCAGATTGGCAAGGAGTGTCACGATAGATGTAGTATTTATTACCAGGTGGGTGATTGTATCATGCCCAGGGAAGGTATATTTGCGGAAGTTTTAAAGGGCGGCATAATTAAAATAAATGATGATATTGAGTTTCTAAATGATAAAAGCGGCAGTTCTGACAATTAGCGATAAGGGCTCAAGGGGGGAAAGAGAAGACAAGAGCGGCGAAGTGATCAAGGAGAAATTGAGTCACATTAACGCTGAAGTTGTCGCATATAAGATAGTACCGGATGAGCGGGAAATTATATCACAGACGCTTAGGGATTTTGCCGATAGGGCGAATTTAATATTGACTACAGGAGGAACAGGAGTCAGCCCCAGGGATGTTACGCCTGAAGCAACTAAAGACGTGATAGAAAGAGAGTTGCCCGGTTTCTCGGAAGCCATGAGGGCAGAAAGTTTTAAGGTCACGCCAAGGTCAATAGGATCACGGGCAGTGTCAGGGATGTATAAAGATACGCTGATTATCAATCTACCCGGAAGCCCTAAAGGAGTTTCAGAGTGTTTAGGGGTTGTACTGGAAGCAATCCCGCATGTTCTGGAAGTGGCAAAGGGAAAGGTTGTTGATTGTGGCAAGGATGTAAAGCCGCATAGCTGAAAACCAGGCTTATTTAAGGTGAGAGATGACATTTCAGGAAATAATACTTAATCTCCAAAAATATTGGTCAGACAATGGATGCGTAATAATGCAACCGTATGACATAGAGGTTGGCGCAGGCACTTTCAACCCATCAACCTTTCTAAAGGTTCTTGGCGGAAAGGCATGGAAATGTGCTTATGTTGAACCTTCGAGAAGGCCGACGGATGGGCGTTATGGCGAGAATCCAAACAGATTGCAGCATTACTATCAGTTTCAGACAATCATAAAACCATCTCCAGACAATCCCAAGTCCTTATATTTAGACAGTTTACGTTTCCTCGGGATTGATTTGATTAGACACGATGTGCGTTTTGTAGAAGACGATTGGGAGTCGCCAACTTTAGGCGCTACCGGGTTGGGCTGGGAAGTTTGGCTTGACGGTATGGAAATAACACAGTTTACATATTTCCAACAGGTTGGCGGGATAGAATTAGATGTTATTTCACTTGAACTGACTTATGGCCTTGAAAGGATTGCTATGTTTATCCAGGAAAAGGAATCTGTGTACGATTTGGAATGGGCAGACGGATGTACCTATGGAGATGTGCACAAGCTAGACGAAGTGCAATTTTCCAGGTATAATTTTGAAGTTGCAGACACTTCCATGCTTCTTAAGCAATTCGACATGTACGAACAAGAGTGCAAGAAACTATTGGAGGAGGACATCGTCATACCGGCATATGATTATGTATTAAAATGTTCACATGCATTCAATATGCTGGACGCCAGGAAATCAATAGGCGTTGCACAGCGTACCAGATATATTGGGAGAGTGAGGAGCCTGGCCAAAGGCTGTGCTGAGGGATACCTGAGATTAATAGGCGAAACGGACAGCTAAAGATACTGATTATGACCTCGCGATATATTCCGAAGACCTCAATTTGCATATTACCACATACAAGGCGTTTCATAGAAAAGTTAAAATCTCTTTTGAAGATTATTGGGAGCGCTACCCTGTCAAGACTTTTAACCTTGCTAAAATACTTTCGAATTGAGCGTTATTGGAAAATTCCATTGTAATTTTCCCTTTTCCATTTTTCTCCATAATCGAGACTTTTGTTCCTACAATCCTTCTTAGCTTATCCTCTAAGTCCAGAATTTGTGGCGATTTAATTAATGTATGGGCCAGTTTGATGCCTATAGGCGCTTTTAAAGGATTCACATGGCTTTCTTTGCCAGAAACGATTAGTTCTACTTCACGAACAGAGAGATCGTCTTTTACTATCTTCTCGCTAAGGGCTATTTGCTTTTTTGGGTCTTTTAGAGACAAAAGGGAGCGTGCGTGGCCCATTGAGATTGTTCCACGTGAAACAAAATCTTGTACTTCTTCCGGCAGGTCAAGCAAGCGGAGGGTATTTGCTATAGTAGATCTGTCTTGGCCAACCTTTGCCGCTATTTGTTCTTGTGTTAATCCGAAATTACTTTTTAATTCCGAAAAAGCAGTGGCCTTTTCGATTGGGTTTAGATCTTCTCTTTGTATGTTTTCTACCAATGCCAGTTCAATAGTCTTCAAACCGTCAGCGTTTTTAACGATTACCGGCAATTCCTTTATCCCTAATTGTTTTGCCGCTCTCCAGCGCCTCTCTCCGGCTATTATTTTGTATCCCTTGCTTGTGGGGCGCACTATAATAGGTTGCAAAACTCCGTGTTCTCGTATAGAATCTACTAATGAGTCCATTTGGGCTTGTGCAAATTGCTTGCGGGGTTGCGCTTCGTTTGGCTGGATTTCTGTCACTTTGATTCGCATGATTTTTTCGCCAGATTCGATGCCAATCGCCTCTCCCAGCAAAGATTCCAATCCGCGTCCGAGTGTCTCTTTATTAGCCATTTTTCTTTTTCTAATTTACAGGCTCAGGTTTTAAAAGTTTTGATTCAAATAAGGAAAGTGTTAAGTAGCAGATTGTATGTCAAAGTTCAAGGAAAATATTATAAAATCAATAAAAAATTAGATTTTTAGTTGGAAGAAATGGTATTATGTTGCGTTATATGGGCTTTTTATAGCCTGGTACTGGATGACTATTTTTTAGCGCCAGTTACCTGAGTACATTGTGTTTACAGGTAGCGTATTGTCTTGTATGCGGTTTTCTTCATTTGTGTGCTCTATTTCAGTCATTATCCAAAAAATATTTCATGGTGAAGCTTCTAATTCCGTTAGCTATTAACAGTTTTAAGGAAATCGTCAGACAGCCTTTCTATTATGTTATTCTCTTTTCAGGTTGTTTAATTACGTTAATGTCATTTGCATTTACTTTCTTTGCATTTGGAGAAGAGGCAAGGATGATAAGGGATATGGGAATTTCAACAATTACCATTAGCGGTATCTTGGCTGGATGCCTGTCTTCTTCTCTCTTAATCGCAAATGAATTTGAAAGACAAACGACGCTGGCAGTATTAAGCAAACCAATAACGAGGGTGCATTTTGTTTTAGGAAAATATATGGGAATTATTACGGCTGCTACAGTATTAATTGTTTTTCAAGGCCTGGCTCTGGAAATAGCACTGATAATTAATAAATGTACTAAGATTTCAAGCGGCTCGGCCACTGCTTCCGGCCTGGTAGATTACGTTTGTTTGCTGGGGATTTATTTTGCCTTATTACAGACCTTAATCCTTACCGCAATATCCCTGGTTTTTTCAATTTATCTTAATATGGTAGCAAATTTAACAGTATGTTTCCTCGTTTTTATTTTTTGCCATACCTTTAGTTATATTCTACCATTCCACAGCAATGAACCTAGTATTGCAAGTGTAATTATATCAATATGTTACATAATATTCCCAAACCTTCAAAACCTGAATACAATGTCTATAAACGAGATTATTGCCAGTCCTGGATTATTCTGGCACAAAGGCATCATGGCACAATATATAGTGTATAATTCTCTGTATTGTGCTGTATATTGTATCGCTGTTATATGTCTCACTGTTATTATCTTTAAAAGAAAGGAAATTGCCTAGCCCGAATAAGTCGGAATTATAAATATTGAAGGATTAAGTTTAACCCCCAGAACCCTTAATTGACATTTATTCAGTTTTTGTTTAAATATAGTTTAACCAGTAAATTCTCAACAAGCAGATGAATACTTTTAAATTTTGACCACCCTGTTTCTCCTACTTCCCGCACGGACAAGCTGTTCGCCGGCCCGACCCGTCCCCGCCAGATGATAGTCGGGCTGGCGATCGGATACATCCGGGCGGGCATCATTCTGGCGGGGATGATCGCAATGAGGAGATTAAGGGAGTGGTATTCAAACCTATCCATTGAGAATTTAAATTATTTATTTCCAGCAAACAACCAAGTCAAGTGTAGGAAGGTAAATTATTATGACAGTCGAAAAATTAGAATTTAAGACAGAAATAAAACAGATCCTCGATTTAATGGTGCACTCACTCTATTCTCATAAAGAGATTTTCCTGAGAGAAGTTATTTCCAATGCCTCGGATGCCATTGATAAGGCGCATTACGAGTCTTTAACAAACAAAGAAATACTTGAAGGTGAAAAGGACTGGAAGATTAAGATCACTCCTGACAAAGATGCCGGCATACTGACAATCAGTGATAACGGAATCGGTATGACTAAAGATGAAACGATTAAGGAACTTGGTACGATTGCTCATTCCGGGACAAAAGAGTTTATTGCTGCTTTAAAAAGCAAGAAGGTAAAAGACAATCCTGAACTGATTGGTCAATTTGGAGTCGGGTTTTATTCAACATTTATGGTTGCGGACAAGGTTACTGTAGTTTCAAGAAAGGCAGGCACAGGCGATAAAAAAGGTGTTAAGTGGGAATCTACCGCGGACGGTTCCTTTACAGTGGAAGAGGTAGAAAAAGAAAATAAAGGTACTGACATAATCCTTCATCTCAAGGAAGAGGAGAAGAAATATCTGGACGAGTGGGAGATAAAAAGCATAGTCAAGAAATATTCTGATTTTATCGAGCATCCTATCGCAATGGATATTGAACGGGAGAAGGAAAGCAAACTGGATAAAACTCAGAAGGTCAAAGTAAAGGAAGAAGAAACCCTGAATTCACGAAAGGCTATCTGGCTCAAGAATAAATCGGACATAACCGAAACCGAGTATAATGAATTTTACAAACACGTTTCTCATGATTTTACAGAGCCGGCAAAGGTAATTCACTACAAGGCAGAGGGGGCTTCAGAGTTTTCGGTCCTTCTTTACATTCCTTCAATGAGGCCTGTCGATATCTATTATAAAGAGTACAAAATCGGCCCGACTCTTTATGTCAAGAGGGTAAAAATAATTGATCACTGTGAAGAGTTAATACCGCCATATCTGCGGTTTGTAAAGGGGGTGGTGGACTCTTCAGATCTACCGTTAAATGTTTCAAGAGAAATACTGCAGAACAACCGGCAGATTGAAGTGATAAAAAACAGTATCACAAAGAAGGCGCTTGATACATTAAGTGATATGAAGGAAAAAGAGTTTAATAAATACGTGAACTTTTACAAAGAATTCGGCAGGGTCCTGAAGGAAGGTGTTCATATGGATTTCCCCAGAAGGGAGGCTATTGGAGAACTCCTTCTCTTCCCTTCCACAAAAACTGAAAAGGATAAATTCAGAACCATTCCGGAATACGTTAATAATATGAAGGAAGGCCAGGAAGATATATATTATATTACAGGTACGTCTCTGGATGAAACATTGAAGTCTCCCTACCTTGAAGCATTTAAGGAAAAGGATTACGAGGTACTCATTATGCTTGAAAATATTGATGACGTTATCATGAGCAGTTTTGAGTATAAGGGGAAGAAGTTCAAATCTGCCATTAAGGGTGATGTTACTCTGGACAAATCTGAAAAAGAGGAGAAGGAGAAGTCGGGGAAAAAATACAGAAAACTCCTTGACCTTATACAGGACCGTCTTGATGACGTAAAGGAAGTCCGGCTTTCGGGGAGGCTGAAAGATTCTGCCTGCTGCCTTGTCGGCGACGAGGGAGAGATGGACCCACAGATGGAGAAGCTCTTAAAATCTATGGGCCAGGACGTGCCTGAAAGAAAAAGGATCCTGGAAATTAATCCGTCGCACCCGATCTTTGAAGCCATGAATAAGATATTTGAAGAAGACAGGAAGAGCAAGGTCCTGGAGGATTATACAGACCTCCTTTATGATCAGGCGCTTTTGCTGGAAGGCTCAAAACCAAAAGACTCTGCCGCATTTGCAAAGGCCATCTCAAGGCTTATGGTGGAAAATGTGCAGCATGTAAAGACCTGAGTGTTTCAGATGTTACATAAATTTAGATAAGATTTAGTAAGCGATGAGGGAAAGTGATCAACCCTTTTTATAACTTTTGATAATATTGTAGGCTTTATTAATTTCAAGTGTAAGATCCTTGGCCTTTTTCTGAAGTTCTTCACTCAGGTGTGAAACTTTGTCGGGGTGGGACTTGGCCATTCTTTCCTTGTATGCTTTTTGCACCTCTTCCCATGGGGCATCTGACCTTACATGCAACCGCCTGTGTGCCTCTTCCAAACTCATTTCACTATAAGGTTTCGCCTTTGTATTTGTTTGTGACCGTCCCCTGGAATAATAATTTCTCTGTCCTTTTTGTTTTGTGAACTTTTGCCATATATAGTACAAAACCCCGGATGCAATAAGGTCGTCAAAGATAAGCGGATGTAAATCCAGTGGGCTTACGATATATATGATTAAAATTATTATTAATATATAAAATGTAAATTTGGTCATTGAATCTTTTGTCTTTGTGTTTGTTTAGAACTGCATGTTTTTGTAACTTCTCAATAAATAGATAAAATTTTCCCCTATTATGTCAACTTCTTGATTATATCTGTAAATTTTCGATTTTACAAATTAAAGGTTGTAAAACAGAGATTAATTATCCAAATAAGTATATTGAGATGAAAGCGGTGAGGATTACGGCTATTCATCAGAATGGTTTCTCCCGATCAAAGTGCCGGAAGCATTGGAAAAAGCCTTATCAGTAGCCATGTAAAAGTGCAAAACCCATCTTTTGATAAAATAATAGGATCGCCTATTTTGCGTATCTGGATTAAATAAATTATTATTTTCACTTGCTTTCATAAATAATGTTTGTTATTATCTTGCAATCTTTAGTATCAGTAATCTTTCAGTTGTATTGTAAATGACACATTATATTATACATTTCTTAATAGTAAGGCGACAGGGGTTACTACCTTGTTGCCTTTTTTTATTGTTATATCATTATTATATTAAGAGGGGGTGATTTTCAGTATGCCAAAAGGTACGGTCAAGTGGTTTAACGACAAGAAGGGATTTGGCTTTATTTCCCGGGAGGATGGAGACGATGTCTTTGTGCATCATAGCTCAATCCAGAGCGATGGTTTTAGAAGTCTTGCGGAAGGGGATAAAGTAGAGTTTGAACTTGTTGAAGACCAAAAAGGTTTTAAGGCCTCAAATGTTGTCAAATTATAAGTATATTATAAAGTACGCTTATATATTTTATTGTAAAAGCTGTCGAGAGAAGGTTGCATATAAAAATATAGGGTAATTATAAAATATTATTATAATGAAGACGTGAAAGCCTCCAATATCTGTAAAATGGTATCGGAGGCTTTGTTTTTATATCCTTTACTTTTGTTAGACCCTGAATTGAAGGAACGGAAGTTTAATGGTTCCATAATGGGCTACATACAAAAAGACGTATTCCCGAATATAAACCCTTAAATCCCATCCCTTATAATGGTTTCGTTCAAATTCTCCGAGAACCCGCTCAGCATCCTCAATACCAAGCCCTTCTTTTACAGTAAAATAAGGTTCGGATGGATACCAAACAGGAGGAAATATCAGCATTATCTTCTTTGGCTGACTGGATTGTTGAGAGGAGAGGTATTTTTGTGGTTGAACCTTTTGCCCTTTTGCATAGTTAATCCTCATATAAAGCCCAGATGTTTTTTTGTAAAATTTTGTGCCTACTGCTTACTGCTTTTTTGATTCTCGTTTCCCGCTTCTTTTTTGCTTGCACCGCTATCCTCTGGTTCAAGACCTTGTGTCTTGACAAGTAAATCAACAATGACTTTGAATTCATGGTGTGTAAACCAATCTTTTTTCAATTCCTCCCTGGCTAACAAGCGCATATCAGCAACGGTTTCTTCCCAGTCTCTTCTTGTTTTGCGCTCCAGAAATATTCTGTTTGCGTCATGGCATATCAGACATTTATCTACTACTTTTTTCGCTGCAACGTCATCACGCATAATTGTCCCTCTTTTAATAAGATATTCTGTAATGACTGGGAGGTCTTCATCAAGAAACAGGTCTGGGGCATTATCTCTCATCCTCTTTACGGTTTCATTCCATTCTTCTGGTGTCTTATCTGCTAAAAGTATTCTGTTCATAGAATGACACTTTGTACACCTGTCTATAAAGAGTAATCGAGCATCATCATATTGTTTCTTCTTAGGGAAAGAACCTACCACATCCTTTTTGGCCCCAAGGATTTCTGCGATTATCTGTTCTCCTTCCTCTTGTGTGATCCACAACGGGCTCTTTTGAATCATTATATTTACACAAATTCTCCACTCATCTTCAGTCTTTGGATCAGCAAAGACCCGCTCAAGTGTATGGCATTTTGAACATTTTGGTTCGTATAAATATTTCCAACTTTCATACGGAAAAGGTTTTTCCACTTCCTGTGACTGGACATAAGTTTGCGAAAATAGTACATGTATTGTAAACACTATTACAAGTGTGCAAAAGTTTCTCATACAAATCACTTCGTCTCTGTCTATTTTGTTTTTTGAATCAACATGAACATAAAAACAGCAGTAGTTACAACCAATTCTAAGTAGAAATAATTAAATATAGTGATTGTCAGACAGCAAGCTTTTCAGCGGGTTTCTGAAATTTGAATAAATTACCGACTCATGTATTCATACTCTTCATAGAGAGATTCTTCTTCGTTGCTTATCCTTTTGCTAAGGGCTGCACATAGGATATCAAAGTCTTTCTGGACTTCCTCACCCGAAATTTCTTCAGAATATTTATCAAAAAAACCCCGTACAATCTTTGATACATTCTCCATATCCATTATGAATAAATCTAATGTATTTTTTAGATCTTTATTATGCTTTGCTTTTTTTCTGAGCGCCGGGTAAAGTTGATCGTCCTCCATTTCGAGATGTGCAAGCAAACTCGCTTCTAGAGACATGAGCTTATCTTGTCCTTCCTTTGAAAGAATACCAAGTTTTTTGACTTCGTTGAGAGCGGCAACGATTTCCGAATGTTCCTTCTTAAGTTCTTCAATCAGTATAGTCATTTTCCATTCTTCTCCTTATTGGGTTCCCGTTATTTTTCTTCGGCAACATAAACCTGAATTTTCAAATAATTTCCATATAAAAGGATAACCCTTAACCCATTTTAAATCAAGGGTTGATTTATATTTTAAACGGCCTGAGAGCGGAGAGACAAGCTGCCAGGCAGAGGATGTTTACTTTTATGTTAAAATTGTCTGGCCACCGTAATTTGTATCTAATTCTTTAAATTAAAAAGGTACGATGGCGCTAAGAAAGGTCAAACGATTATTGTCTGTCGGGTGTGTGATAATCAATTCTTGAGCGTGCAGGAATAACCGATCGGCCATTGCAAATGCTGTTTCATGGGCATAAAGCTCATCACCAAGAATTGGGTGTCCCAGCGCCTGCATATGTACACGGAGCTGGTGTGTACGTCCCGTAACAGGGGTCAACTCCATGCGGCAACTGTCTTCATATCTCTCAAGAATTTGCCAGAAAGTTTGAGCCGTTTTACCCTGTTGGTAATCGATAATCTGCAGGGGGCGCCGCTCCAAATCACAACGCAATGGCAGATTCACTTCACCGGATGGTTCATCCGGACAGCCATATACTTTTGCGACATAGGTTTTTTCGGTTTCACGATTCTGAAATTGACGGCTCAGCTCACGGTGTGATTCCGGGTTTTGTGCAATAACCATGAGGCCGGAAGTAGAAAAGTCCAGGCGGTGTACGATACGGGCTTTGGGAAAACGCTTCTGAACACGGTGAATGAGGCAATCCTGTTTTTCCGGTGTCCTGCCAGGCACTGACAGTATATTTGCAGGTTTATCAACAATGATAATCTGTTCATCGTTATAGATATATTCAATGTCGCCCCTTGGGGAAGGCAGCCGCTTATGTATTATCTGGGACGAAGAAGGCATTGTTATTTTAAGATGAAGCAATAGAGATATCCTGATGTAGCACCTTTTAACTACTTACCAGCAATATATAAATAGGTGAATATAAAAATATGGGATAGATGTTGCAATTAATAATTCTTTTTACACTATCAATGAATGGTAACCCTTTTCTGGTTGTAAGTTTAGCGGGGAAAATTCCATAAAGCAGGGTGGAAAAATATGAGAGCTACGATCAAGACTTCCGATGTATATTCAGCCGAAGGCAATGAACATGTGCCCTATGCGTTGCTTACTAAATACAGTTCACCAGCCTGTAAAACATGGCAATATTCAATAAGCATAAGTAACCAAAGACATTACGGTTGCCTTGTTTTTATGGAAATAGCCGGAAGTCAAGAAGGGGTATAAAATAGTAAAAAACACCCTCATATTCATAACAAAGTAAGGTGCTTAATTTTTTGTATTAAGGCGGAAAAAAATTGTAATTAGTATATTGTCCCAATAGATTAAACAAGGCAAAAATAAGATAATTTTGATGTTGCTTAGAGGAATAAGAGAGAGAAGCGCTATGTTATCTTTTTGTAATAATCTTAAAACGGTACAATACGATGGACTATCTTCATAACTACACAAACTTTCACTCTTCAGGCCTCCGTTCACAAATAATAGTAACCTTACGCTATAGGGTTGCATTTATTTCACATATCATAAGAACATACAGACAGAACAAATCAGGTTGCTCCAACAGTTTTTCAAATAGCCTTTTATATACCTGTGCGTCCGTATCCAGGACGGCCAGGGTTTTTTTATTTAATACTGTATGTGGAGGGGGTGCGTATCATGAAGACTTTTTTTATGGTTGCCGTATTCGTGGTTATTTATACTGCTATAATGTTCTTTAGTTTAAAAGGCTTGGGAAGCTAGAATAGGCCCCAAAAGATTGCCCTCCCGGCAAATCCGTTAGCCAGCCAGATAAGCAACTGGCTGGGAGGGGTAATCAAATCTTCCGGAATAACAGGCGTTAGCCAGCGCCAATATCTATCAGACTAAATATCCGAATGGTCTGTTGGGACAACCTGCCCGAATAGGTACCCGTCCGAACGGCGCAGACGGGCGGGCAGGCGGGGCAGACGTCCTTCAGTTGGGCGAGAGAACCTTTCGTTTTCGTCTATTGCCTAAAGCCTTCTATCTTTTCCATCTCTCCTGTCTGATACACATCTACGATCGATAGAATTCCTACGTTTCGTCTCTTCTCTACGATTTTTTTTGCTTCGATGCTCTTTTTCTTTCATAAGACAACCCTTTCATACAACAATTTTATAGAAATAACCCATTTCGAAATGATAAAGGAAACCTCTTGTCTCTTTAATAAATACCTTTACCTTATTTCAAGATTTTATGAAAGCATATCCATCAATCGATGAGGTATATGTCATACCCGCCTGAACGTAGTCGGGCAGGTTGTATGGCAATTTAACAGAACGTGGAAGTTTTAAGTGGTTATAGTAGTTGGGCTTAATATTTAAGTCAAGGGAAAAATGGTATAAGGATTTATTATAGGCTATCAGGGTCAGGTAGAAATCACCTTTTTACAAATCCAGCACACCTGCTTCTTGAAATTATTATATTTAATTGATAGAATTTGCTTTAAACTATTGTGAAGAATATGAAATCCAAAAATAACGAATTGAGCATTAAGGCCACCACCAAGACTATAATAAACGAAATAGATTACGTATTGGAAGGCATAAAGGAAGAAGAATTTAAAAAGTTTGTTGAGGCAATCAATTCATCAAAGAATATATTTGTGACCGGTCAGGGACGCTCCGGGTTAGTTGCCCGAACGTTTGCCATGCGCCTGACGCACATAGGATTTTCATGCCATGTAGTCGGAGATACGACAACGCCAAACATTGATAAGGGCGACATGCTTATTGCCTGCAGCAGTTCCGGTACGACTTCGATTACCTGCCATATTGCGGGACTTGCAAAGCGCCTGAATGCGCTGGTTGTCGTAATCACTGCGCATCCGGGCTCTGAATTATCTAATTACGCAGCCCTAACTGTAGAAATTCCAGCAAGGGAAACCGATCAGGTTATACAATCTCAGCTTACTTCGCAATTTCGAAATACATTGTTTGAACAAGCGTGTCTTGTGTACCTTGATGCTGTGATCTTAACTCTCGTACGCTTGCTCAACAGAAAAGAAGGAGAAATGACAAAGAGACATGCCAATCTGGAATAAAATTAACCGTATCTCTACGAGATACAGCATAACATCTCCGTTAAATTGACTGTCTACTATTTATAGGGGGTTAGTATACTATGTACTTGTACCAATTAGCCTTTCCTTATAGCCTACATATATTGTCCCCAGAATTCCCAGTAAATAGACGCGGTTTGAACCGTTTAAACCGTTATTTTCCCAACTCACGAAGAAGTCTGTAATAAGGCATGCTCTATTGCGGGTGGGAAATCAACGAAAATGAAGTATTCTGACGGATATAAATAATCTTCACCCTCATTATCTATTACACGAATGTAACCTGATCGCGCTGCGCTTTCATCAGATAAAATCCGATAAATTTTGTGCAGAGTCAACAGATCAGAATCATCCGTATTGATACAAATTGCAAATTGCGACGTTCCTTTTTTGCGTTTTACCATACTCGTTTTCTAATCCAAAAACCGTTTAATTCTCATTTTCTTTTTCCCAATGCCATGTGCTTCAAACCAATGAACCTCGGCAAGCCGTATAGTATCATCAGCCAGACGAACTTGAGCAATCCCCTTCAATTTTCTCCAACGTCCTTTCCCATATCGTTTAAGCAAAAGCGGGAGTATACGAATACTACTTCCATATGCAATTGTTTCTCTATTTGTAATCTCACCAAGTATCTCAAATATCATTGATTCAAAGCATAACAAAAAGCAACCATAATATTCAATTGCCGATTCGGGATACAGTTTGGTGGGGTTGAGGCGCGAAACCCAACGATGGCCATTCGTGAAACTCAATAAACTGTTGGGTTTTACTTACGTTTAACCCAATCTACTCAACTCAATAATTTCGTCAAATTGTGGGATGTGGGTTGTAAACCTGAACGGGAGACCTTCCACACAATAATTACTAATCAACAGGCTGTCCGAGAATTGGTATTTTAGCAAATTTTCGTGTCATAAGTCCTTTAATATAATACCTGATTTTTTGAATTTTGCATTCTCGG
>MHZA01000144.1 GCA_001828595.1 Planctomycetes bacterium RIFCSPLOWO2_12_FULL_40_19 | reverse complement strand
AGTTTGCCATCAAATTATGATGCACAGGCATGATAATCTCTGCACAAACCTTCACATCACACTCAATGAACATATTCAAGGTTTCCCTGATCCCGCCCTCAGTTGTATTTTCTACGGGAACAATACCATAGTCAGCCCGTTCGCTTGAAACCTCTCTGAAAACCGAATCAATCCCGTTTAATGGCAAATATTCAACAGATGCGCCAAATTTTCCCCTGGCAGCAAAATAACTGAAGGTTCCAACAGGCCCTAAGAATGACACCTTTACAGGCTTTTCCAGCATCAGAGACCCTGCCATCAGCTCTCTATATATAGCAAAAAGGCATTTATCACTTAAAGGGCCTTTGTTTTTTGCAGAAATCCTCTCGTATACCTCTTTTTCTCTTTCAGGCGCATATACTTGTGCATTTGTACGTTTTTTGATGGCCCCGATTTCCTTAGCGACATTTGCCCTTTCATTGAAAAGTTCTATAATTTTCGAATCTAAGGCATCAATTTTTCCCCTTAATTTTTTAAGATTCATTTGGAATTATTGGTTCAGAAAAATACATAAACGTATATAAATTCAGTAGGTTATAGAACATCCCAGCCTTCGGAAATATAACAAAACATGTGTATACTGTCAACAAAATAACGATTCAATAAGCATGTTGTTCACTAAAATTTTTTTTATTTGACTGTTCTGTAAAACTGGATAAAATAAATACTTGATACTTGATAAAGTTCTCTGAATTCATTTAACCTGTTGAAATTTAAATCCTTTCCCGGGTATGTAATGCGGGAAAGGATATGACCCGAACCCACACACATCAATTGTTGCACGTTGTGAGTTATTGGTAGCACTTAGCTCACAGCACGAAAATCATTGTTCCTGTATTTGTTTGGCCTAGATGCTGATAGATCAAACATTCCAATTGTGATTTCCGTAGTACAAAAATTATATATATACTTTCCAAAGAAACGGTATTTTGAAAATTTTAATATCAATTATTTATTTTTCAGCATGTAAAATAAGTTATAAAGGCTTAAGATATGGCAGGAGAGGCAGTTACAATGTTCAGGCAAAGATTGGGGATATTTGTTGATGTACAAAATATGTTCTATTCGGCAAAGGCCCTACACCAATCAAAGATTGACTACAGCAAGCTGTTACAGGAAATAGTTGCAGATAGAGATCTCATAAGGGCTGTGGCATATGCAGTACATAAACCGGATGTTGACCAATCAGGCTTTTCGGATGCACTTAAACGATTAGGTTACGAAATAAAATCTAAAGAATTACGTCTCAGGCCTGACGGAACCGCCAAGGGTGATTGGGACATGGGGATAGCTATTGATACTATTGCAATGGCGCCTAAACTTGATACAATAGTGCTCGTTTCCGGGGATGGCGACTTTGTGCCCCTGGTAGAAATGTTAAAGGCACATGGTTGCCGGGTTGAGGTTGTGTCTTTTCGTAAAAGCACTGCAGTGGAATTAGTCGAAGCATCCACCCAGTATACGGCAATAGAGGAATCAATGTTGTTTAAGGAAAAAAAATTCTCTAAAAATGGCGCTCACAACTGACAAAAAAGAATTGACGGATAAAATGGTAGATTGTCAGGAGAAACTGGCTTATTCTTTCAAAAACATAAAACTGCTTGAGAACGCTCTGACGCACACATCCTTTAAAACGCCTTATAACCCCAGTAATGAAAGGTTGGAATTTCTCGGCGATGCTATACTTGGAATGGTAATCTCTGAATACCTGTTTAAGAAGTTTCCCGATTATTCAGAAGGAAAATTGACAAAAATAAAATCTGTAGTAGTAAGCCGTGCAACGCTTGCTAAGATTGGTACGGAAATGAATTTGAAGAAGTATATCTCTGTAGGAAAGGGATTAATGGTAAGCAAGTCATTTCCAAAGTCACTTATAGCAAACGTTTTTGAAGCTATCATCGCCGCAATTTATATGGATGGTGGCTTGAAGGTAGCTTATAATTTTACCCTCAATAGCCTGAAAAAAGAAATCGATATCGTATGCAATAATAAACACGAAAAGAATTATAAATCCATTCTCCAGCACTTTTGCCAAAGGCATCAGGGACATATACCCAGATACAAAATAATCAAACAAAGCGGTCCGGATCACGATAAGATTTTTGAAGTAGTAACCTTAATTAACAATGTTGAGCATTGTACTGGATTAGGAAACAACAAAAAAGAGGCAGAACAAACAGCGGCTAGAAAAACATTAGAATATCTTGACGTAAACATAGATTAACTAAAGGAAAATAAAATGGAAAACCGAATAAACAAAAAGAAAATAGTAAGTATTTGCCCTTCAAGGGTTGCAAGGTCAAAATGTCCGAGCATAAAGAAGACAAGACAAATAAGACGTGATTTATTCAGGCTGCAAAGAGATCAGTCCATCTCGGAGAAAACAATCGATAAGTTGCGTTTAAGGTTAAAGCAGAAAAAAAATCAGGGAATTGCGGTTGATTGCAACGGCTGCCCATACAATATATCTGAGAAAGTAGCGTCCACAGCAACTACATAAGGCAGCATAGCTGCAGATAAGTTTGAAGTGCCTGAAGTTTGAAATGAACTAAAGTTTGTTGCAAAAGCATTTTTCTTAACTTTAGGAATTTTAAGGATACTGCCAGTCTGAACGGGCAGACACTGCAAACTTGCTTAAGTTATGTGATGCCAACACTAAATTGCGGTGCACAGTTTACCAGTCTGCCTATTTCGTCTGTAACCGCTAACACTTCTTCCTTGCTTAAATGTGGCTTAATAACCTCTGTGTCCTTGCCTTCTTTAACGTTATGAAGCACCAGATATTCATTTCCGTTAGATTTATGTGTAGTTCTCAGTTTCAGCACCTTTTTTCTCATCAGATATAAAGACAATACATACCTGAAATTTATCCGGGATAATTCTGTTTCATTTTCCAGTTTATTGAACAAGTCGTAAAAAACATCTATTTTTGCATACCTTTGTACCGTCTCCGGTTTCTTCGGTACTTTTGTCTTCCAGAACGAAAATATATTCCCCTCCCCTTTCTTATCCCAACAACCCAAGCAAAAATCCTTCCTTGTAAAGGTATTGTTTTCATCATAAAGTACAGAGAGATAAATCTCTTCTTCAGCAAACGTCCTTTCGCATAGAAAACAGACCTTCGAACCTCTATTAATATACCATTCCATCTTTAAATCCTTTTCTTACTCGTACGAACTAACCTATTATTCCTGAATGACAACCTCTGTTTTTGCCTTTACATAATTGAAAAGCTCCTCAACATCTTCATTTCTTAAACGTATGCAGCCATTTGACATTTCTTTACCGATTGTTTCAGGTTCGGTTGTGCCATGAATACCATAGCCATATAGCCCCTCTTGATCCTCAAATCCTATCCAACGTGTCCCTAACACATTTTTGGGATCGCCAAATTGGTATATTCCGTCAGGTGAATACCATACGGGATTTATCAGTTTATTATCTACAACAAATACTCCCCTCGGTGTCTTATCAGACTTACCAATACCAATAGGAAACTGTTTTATAAAATAACCATTAAGCAATAATGTCAATGTAAAATCACTCTTATCTACTAATACTGTTACTTTGCCATTCAGGATTTTTAAACGTTCACCCACTCTAATGTTAGTACGAACTTTCTTATTTATGCACATAATAAGTTCGTAATTGGTATCAAATTTCGAGGCTATCTTGTTCAGTGTATCACCGGGCGTTACTTCATAAAGAAAAGCATCAGGACTGGGGATCCTGGAAAATACAAGTTCTGCATTCAGTTCATCAAGCTTGTTTTTTATTTCAAGCCGTTTGGCATTATCTGATTCAGCAAAATATAAATCTGATAACTCGTTTCTTGCCTCAAATTTCTTCCCTTTCTCAAGATACTCGGAAATCAATGTACGGGAATGTGAGCTTTTCTTTTTCTCTTCTTTTTCCTCTTTCCTATTCTCGGTTACGACCTTTTCTGGAGTTTTTATACCAGCCTCTTTATCCGGTTTGTCTATAGTAATGATAATATCATCTTCACTTATATAACTATTATTCTCTGCTGTATTCCTGGCCAACAAGTAAGGGTCAGGTGCGGCATGACGTGCATGTTCTAAAACATTATCTTTGCCATAGGCGTGTTCGCCAGTATTAAGAGGATTACGAATCAGGAAAAGGCAAACCAGGGTTATTATGATTATTCTATACATTAAATGTTTCATTTAAGCCCTCTGCAACGTTTGTTGCCTAGTCATATTAAAATATGTTCCAGGAGCACTTTATACACCATGAAATCTTATAACTGACACTCAGTAACGTTGAAAAATAACACAGCAGGATTTTGATGTCAAGTTAAAATAAGACTGAGAATTCTGGATAGACAGGTATATACTAAAGAAGTTTTCGGGCAATAGAACCAGCCGGGATTTTATACCTTTCGTACAAATATATTTTCTGCAACATCCTTATCCAACGCCAATTGTGTCTCTCCATATTGAATAATAATACTCGGATGTTTTTGATGTATTGTGAGTTTGAGTCCGGGAATCACTCCTATTGCCGAAAGCCTGTCTAAACTTGCGTGAGATTTTGTTGTGACATATACCACCTTTACCTTTTCACCGGATCTGATTTCAGATAATGGATTTATTACAGGTCCCAGATTCCTTCTTGCACTCGTGCAACAATCACCTGGTGGAATCTTCTTTCCGTGAGGACAAACAGCAGGGTGTCCAAGCAATGTACAGATACTTGCAATAATTTCTTCATTTACGAAGTGTTCAAACTGGCATGCGCCACGTTCAAACTCGTCGCCGCTCATCTCCAGCACGTCATTTAAAAGTCTTTCAGCAATACGATGACGCCTGATAATCAACTCTGCCAGATTTTTCCCATTATCTGTAAAAACGATCCTGGAATCACTGAAACTAATTAGCTTCTTCCCAACCATTTCATTCAAACATTTATTTGCTACTTCATTACCAAACTTATCATCCATAAGCGTGCTTTCCGCCTTGCCATGATCCTCCTCAAGCATCCATATATACTCAAGCATCTCTTCTATTTGTAACTCATCAGCCATTTAAACCAACCCCTTACTAATGTAAACTTTTTAAATTGACAGCCACTGTAATATATATCTCAAGACTCCGCCAACAAGGAAAGAAAACGGTATTATAAAGGCGAACATAAGAAATGCCGTCTTAGAGCCCCTTTCCTTTATCATAACAAAGAAATTTGCCAGGCAAGGCACAAAAAGCGTGATAACAACAAGTGCAACTATAAGTTGATTCGGATCAATTGTCAGGTTACCGGCTTTCTCCTCCAATGCCTTGAAAATACTCACAACAGCATAATCCCTGCGCAGGAAACCCAATATAAAACCTTTTGTCGTCTCAACCGGTAAGCCCAGAAAATGCTTTACTACAGGACTGGCTGCACTTTCAATGTACGTTAAAATACCAAGTTTTGTAAGTATAAACAATATAAATGTGCCTAATACGAATAAAGGTACCGCCTCTTTAAGAAACCATTTAGTCCTGTAATAAGTCTTCAATAATATATTAGTTAACTTCGGTCGTCTAAATGGAGGCATTTCCATCAGGAAGTCCGACCTTGTGCCTTTAAGAATCTTTGAAGAGAGATAACCAACCAGTAACATCTGAGAAAATATAACAACAAAATAGATTGTCAGGTGCAATCCGGATACTCTGCCCAGTATTCCGGCAATCACCCCTAACTGAGCCGAACACGGCACTGCAAGGGCAAGCAGCAGAGTAGAAATTATCCTTTCCTTCTTAGTATCAAGGATACGCGTAGTCAAAGTGGCCATGGTATCACAGCCCAATCCCAACACCATAGGCAATACTGCCTTACCATTTAAACCAAGTATCTTGAAAAACCTGTTAAGCATCACGGCCAGCCTCGGTAAATATCCACTGTCCTCCATTAACCCGAAACTCATGAAGAAAAAACCCACAATTGGCAATATTATAGCGATAGAATAGGTCACACCTACCTGTATTATACCCGCATTTTTACCTAGAAACAATTCAAAGAAGAAATTGTCTGCACTCATAAACTTCTGACATAACAATCCAAGGTAATAATTGATTCCCTGAAAATTTACGTGCGTAAATACATATTCTATATTCGTAAAGGGTATAAATACTTTAAAATCAAACCCGCCGGACATTTCCAGGGATGAACCAAAAATCTTATTCTCAATGAAATCTACACAGTCTCCTGCGCCAAACTCACCCACAATTTTATAAATACCCCATAAAACCACAAGCAGCATTGGCCATGCCAGGACAGGATGCATAGTTAAAGCACCCAGGATACTGGTTATCTTCCGGCCTGTCTTGTATTCTCTTGAGAACAGATAAAATGAATAAAAGCCGACGGATACTCCGCCGCCCACAAGCTTCAATATCAGGGCCGTTTGTCCACTTGCCACCACATAATTTGCAATCATAAACATCAGCAGATCCATAACCTTTAATCCGATAAAGAAAGAAATCAGAGGCATAATGAAGAAGAAGAAAGCATTTCTAGATATTTCACCTGCTTTTTCCTCTTTGCCTCCGTAGCTTACAATCCCTTCCAATAAATCATCAACATACTCACTGCGTTTCCTGATTATTATGTAACTTAAAGAATGGCCGTATTGCCTTTGTACATCACCCCTGACCTTGTGAATGCGGCTGATTACCTGTTTGTCAAATTTTAAGGTTTTCTCTAAATCCTCATCGTAAGACAGCAGCATTATGGCTATGGCCCTTTTTCTCACAGTAAGATTTTCCGGCAGCAATTCCTCAATCCTCTTTATGCCACCCTCAATGACTTCACCGTAATCTATTCTTATCTTTGGGACGTTTACCGAGTTAATTGAGTTTCTTAATGCGCCTATTCCATACTTTTGAGTTGCAATAGTCTTTGTTAAAGTTACCCCCAGCGTATTCTGTAACTTATCAGTATCAATGGTCATCCCCCTGTCCAGCGTCTCGTCCCACATATTTAAACTTATCGATACGGGAAGGCCCATTTCTGCTAACTGAGTAGTGATCAATAACCCCCTGTGTATATTCTTGGAATCCATTATCTGGATTATCTTCTTCTCTTCATCCCTCAGAAGAATATCGCGCGCAACCCTCTCATCTTCTGAATGTGAAATCAGACTATTGGCTCCTGGCGTATCAACCACCTCAACCGTATTATTAGAACCCACATACATACCGCGGGAAACTTCTACAGTTGTTCCCGGATAGTTTGAGACGGTTACGTACTTTCCGGTAAGCAATCCAAACAGTACGCTTTTCCCTACATTCGGATTACCAACCAGTGCAATACGATAATCAATTGCTTTAGAATCAGAGCTTTTTGTTTTTATATCATGCATATCTAAACCGTTTTATATAAGTATTAATTCCTCAAAGAGTTACAACACCATTAAGTAAATTGACAATGAGTCTCAATTACATTCTTCTATAAATAATATATGAATATTCTGTAAAGTCAATTTATTTTAAATTTATGTATAGAAATTTCCATTTTAAGTCTTAGAAACAAACGGGAACATATATAAGATGCCAATATATTCCTAACATTCACACATAATACCTTCTTGATTGTAGATCTTAATTTACGTATGATAATGCAAAAATTTCTGATATATTTAACTTTAAAATGATATGTTTATTATCTACAAAATATTATTCTATTTTTCTTAAAAAAAGATGAATGTTTCGGGTAATGATTTCGGATTTAAAGACAAGTTCCTGAATACAGTTTTTCATCCTTCAGATTTCTCGAAGGACAGTGAGATAGCTTTCGCTCACGCCCTTAAGATAGCTCTTTCTGCAAATTCCAAACTGGAGCTTTTTCATGTAACAGCCGAGTTGCGTGACAGCAACTTAAACGACTTCCCGGGTATTCGCCAAACTCTTGAACGTTGGAACGTGTTACCTGAAGGGATTACTAAGCGCCATCTGGCAGATCTTGGACTTCACATTAAGAAGAAAATTGTTTCCAACTCTGATACGGTACGGTCTGTTTTACACCAACTTAAGAAGAATGCTGCTGACCTTATTGTCTTAGCAACGCATCAGCGAAAAGGAATTTCTCAATGGCTGCACAAACCAATTGCAGAACCGGTATCACGTCAGTCAGCAAAAATGACATTGTTCGTTCCTCACGGAGCTCAAGGCTTCGTTTCAATCAGTAATGGCAGGGTCAATTTAAAACAAATTCTCATACCCATAGCTCACATTCCAGACCCCCAACCTGCAGTTGATACGGCCTCAAAACTCGCCGGTATACTTGAGCTTGAGAAAGCAACCTTTATTCTTTTATATGTTGGATCCAAAAGCGATGTGCCGAAGGTAAACATATATGAAAAGAAGAATTGGACGTGGAAAACGGTTGCCAGACAGGGTAATATTATAGACCAGATTCTATATATGGAAAATGAGCATGCACCAGACCTTATTGTCATGGCTACACAAGGTCATGAAGGTTTCATGGATGACCTTCGCGGCAGCACCACAGAGAGGATACTCCGTAATTCCAGATGTCCTCTCCTTGCCATTCCTGATAACCAAAAACACTAAAAATGTTTATTGACGATCACTTCTACAGTATCCTGCCTGATTCATTGCTAATCCATGCAATGTACAGACTTGTCAGTAGGAATTCCATATTAATCACTGAACAAACAAGTTTCTCAAATAATACAGCAGAAACTTTAAACTGTAAGTTATTCGTTTTTATTGATAATATATCCAAAAGAATTTTTGATTTAGGATTACAGATTTACGATTTTAAACATGCAAAAGAATGAAAATGAAGGAGGCAAAGAGTCTTCGGTAGATTTTATCAGGGCAATTGTCGCCGAAGATATCAGAACAAATAAGTGTAACGGAAAGGTAATCACAAGATTTCCTCCGGAGCCAAACGGTTTCTTACATATCGGACATGCCAAATCAATCTGTCTGAATTTCGGCATCGCGGCTGAAAACAAAGGCGGACGTTGCCATTTGAGATTTGATGATACCAATCCTGTCACAGAAGAAGACAGGTACGTTAACTCTATACAGCATGATGTGCGCTGGCTGGGCTGGGACTGGGGAGAGCATTTATACTATGCTTCAGATTATTTCGGGAAGATGTATGAGTATGCCGTTCAGTTAATCAAGGACGGCTTCGCTTATGTTTGTGATCTGGATGCCGTCCAGATAAGAGAGTACCGAGGAACCCTGACAAAACCAGGCAAAGACAGTCCTTACAGAAACCGCAGTGTTGAAGAAAACGTGGATATGTTCAAGCGGATGAAGGATGGCGAATTTAAAGACGGCTCCCGTGTACTTCGCGCAAAAATAGATATGGCTTCTCCCAATATGAATTTGCGAGACCCGGTTATGTACCGCATCTTACATGCAGACCATCACCGCACCGGTAGTAAATGGTGCATATATCCCACCTACGACTGGGCACATGGACTTGAAGATTCTATTGAGGGCATTACGCACTCTATTTGCACATTGGAATTTGAGAACCACAGGCCTCTGTATGACTGGTACCTTGATAAGCTGAAAGTTCATCACCCTCAGCAGATTGAGTTTGCTCGACTTGAACTTACTTATACCGTTATGAGCAAGCGAAAGCTTCTGCAATTGGTTGAAGAAGGACATGTTAAAGGCTGGGATGATCCCCGCATGCCGACTATTTCCGGGATGCGAAGGCGTGGATACAGCCCTGAAGCCATTCGACAATTCTGCAGGCGCATTGGAATCAACAAGTTTAACAGCACTATTGATATCGCTCTGCTGGAACATTGCATACGTGAAGACCTGAATAGGACTTCCAACCGCGTAATGGCCGTTTTAAGGCCATTGAAGGTAGTCATAGACAACTATCCTGAAAATGAGGTTGAATGGATGGACGCTGTAAATAATCCTGAAAACCCTGACGCCGGCGCCAGGCAGGTTCCATTCTCAAAGATATTTTACATCGAACAGGAAGATTTCATGGAATACCCTCCTAAAGAATTCTTTCGTTTAGGACCGGGCAGAGAAGTCAGATTGCGCTATGCTTATTTTGTCACCTGCACCGATGTGGTAAAGGATGATGATGGCCGTGTAGTTGAATTGCACTGTAGTTACGACCCTGTTACCCGTGGCGGCAACGCCCCTGATGGACGCAAGGTCAAGTCTACACTTCACTGGGTATCAGCTTCACATGCATTACGTGCAGAAGTAAGATTGTATGACCATCTTTTTACAAAGGAACATCCTGAAGAAGCGGCAAATGGAATAGACTTCAGATCAAACCTGAACCCGAAATCACTCCATGTTCTCTCAAACTGCATGGTAGAACCCAGTCTCAAAGATGCAAGGCCGCTTGATAGATTCCAGTTTGAAAGACTTGGGTATTTCTGCGTGGACACAGATACTACGGAGGATAATCTGGTCATCAATAGAACTGTTACGCTGCGTGACACCTGGGCAAAGATTCAAAAGAAGGAGCATAAAAAGTAAAATAGTCACTCTGGTGTATTTATTGTTTTCAATCTCTTTCGAAAGTACCAGACTTTCCGCCTGATTTCCTGACCAGGTATATATCACTTATCAGCATTGATTTATCTGCAGATTTACACATATCATATATAGTAAGTGCACAAACAGAGACAGCAGTGAGCGCTTCCATCTCAACACCCGTCTTTGCAATAATCTTCACTTCCGACGTGATTTCAATGGAATCCAGGGTATTGTTTGTATAATCTATTTTGACAGAATTCAGATTAAGCGGATGGCACATCGGGATGAGTTCGCTTGTCTTTTTTGCAGCCATTATGCCGGCCACACGGGCCACCCCAAGAACGTCACCTTTCACTACTTTCTTGTCCATAATCAAACTAAAGGTTTCCGGCTTCATGGTGACTTTGGCATGAGCCACAGCGATGCGTTCGGTGATTTCCTTATGGCTGACATCTACCATCCGTGAAGCGCCATTTTTGTCAATATGAGTTAGTTTAGTTTTTTTTGACATGATATCTGGATTAATGGAAAAAGAGAGTAATTTCCTGTGTTACTCTACACGTCTTCTCATCGCAGCTTTAATTATCACCCGCCAATCTGATTCATTACGGCATAGTTCTTCCCTGAATGAACGGTTGGCTTCATAGTCGTTACCTTTATAAATGCCTCTGTCAATGCTCCAGCTTGTTCTTTTTCATTTAATCCTGAAGAACGCAGGATATCTTTGACATCTACCTCCCCACCATTCAACAGGCACGAACGCAACCTTCCATCGGATGTAAGCCTCAGACGATTACAGGTGCTGCAAAACGGCTTGGATACCGCCGAAATAAACCCAATAGACCCTAATGCACCCTTTATCCTGTAAATCGTAGCAGGGCCTCCCCCTGCTCTCTGCTTAACCGGTACCAGTTCTCCAACCTCCCTAACTTTTTCCATTATTTCAGAGGTTGGCACAAACCTTTCTTCATCAGCCATGTTTTTCCATCCGGAGGCCATCAGTTCTATAAACCTCAATTCAATGTCCCGCTCCAGAATATATCTAACAAAATCCTGGATTTCATCATCGTTTGTTCGACGCATAACGACTGCATTCATCTTAGTACGCTTAAAACCGGCTTTTAATACCTCTTCAACTCCTTCAAAGACATCCTGGATTTTGCCTCCCCTTGTTATATCGTAAAACCTGTCTTCTCTCATGGTATCCAGACTAATATTCAGCCTGGATAGTCCGCTGCTCTTCAATTCAGTTGCAAATTCCTTCAGGAATACACCGTTTGTCGTCATTGCTACATCATCAATACCCTTAATACCTGTAATATGTCTGACCAGGGATGTGATACCTTTCCTGACAAGTGGTTCACCACCCGTAATCCGAATCTTGTTTATACCGAGACTCACTCCATGTTTTATTATCTTCAGTATTTCTTCGAAGCTGAGGATTTCTTCTTTCCTGCTCAATTCTGTTCCGCCTGAAGGCATGCAATATACACACCTTAAGTTACACATATCTGTCACAGAAATTCTCAGATAACTAATTTTCCTTGAATGTTTATCAATCATTTAAATTAGGCCTTCGGCGGCTTTCTGTCGTTGCGTAGGGGCGTATAATTATACGCCCCTACATTATTGTTACAAGATGGAAATTCCTATACTAATAAATTAGTTCACTCCGTTCACTGATTTAGAAGTTTTATTAATAATCTTTTTTGTTATTTCTATAAATGCAGATGAATTCTTAGAACCGTTGTTATCCGCTACAAATGCCTTTCCTTCATCACATTTGGAGACAATCTCCGGGTCAAGAGGTATCTTTCCAAGGAATGGCACTTTCATCCTGGCCGCAATTTTCTCTCCACCCCCGGATTTAAATACGTCAATCTCTTCTTTACAATGAGGGCAGGTCAGGGTACTCATGTTTTCAATAATACCCAGAACAGGCACATCATTA
>MHZA01000143.1:20426-21732 GCA_001828595.1 Planctomycetes bacterium RIFCSPLOWO2_12_FULL_40_19 | reverse complement strand
TTGTGACGTCAACGCCGCTGTCCAGTTGTATCTTACCGCCATCCGCCTCCCAGCGGCCGGCGCCGTCTATATCCACATTTGCAAGCGCACGCAGTGTGCCGCCGTTACTTGCCCTCATCACGCCGTTGTTCGGCACCACTCCGCCACTCCAATTACCTGCTGTATCCCAGTTGCCTGCGCCACCATTCCACGTGGCAGTTATCTGGACGGCCGTAGACGTCCCCTGTAACGCAAGGATAATAACAACGGCCATAAAAACTGCTCTCCAGTTTACTAAACTTCTGCTTAATGTCTTAAACATTTTACGTTCCCTTCCATAAAAAAGTATAAAAAGGTTAATCTTGATTGGGGTTTAAGCAGGGGCGTATGCCACCTGCCCGAATAGGTATCAGTCCCCGCCAGAAAGACGTGTCGGACTGGCGAACGGCAAGGAAATATTTTATATCTGGAACCTAAATTCTGCAATTGAATTTCGCGTAGCGAAAATCGACCTTCTGTAATACCGTTGCCAGACAAAAACAATAATAAACTTCAATTCCCCATTTCCATGAGGACAGGTTTTGTTGGTTTTCTGAGTTATCCGGCGACATTTTAGGCAAAAAGAACAGGAAGGGGGGCCTGCCATTGGCTTATCTATGCTATCCAAACATATTCATATAATTACAGTTAAGCCATAAGCAGACTTGATCCCTTTTCCTTTCTATATGCAACATATAGGAAAACAGGTTTATGCTTTCTTATACTAATCCATAACTCATATATAAACTCTTGCCCGGTTATTAAAAGGTAAGTATAATTTCTTCGTGAGAAATATATTTGAGCTTATTCATAGAGACAAGCAGTATAAACAGATAGCAGGCGATCTGGCATCAGGGAAGGATTGTCATGTTCAGGGATTATGGGGTTCATCGGCTGCCTTTTTAATCGCCGGCTTAGCAAACGATAAAAACCTTTCCGAAAAAAGAGAAGTACTCTTCGTAACTTCGGGCATAGAGGAGGCGGAAGAGATATTTGAAGATATAAACGTTTTTCTTCCTGAAAGCGCTACCTTTTTCCCAGTTTCAGAGGATGCAATCTCTGCAGAGTTACAACCTGATAATAGCGCTTATGTTCAACAAATCAGTGTCTTATATAGGCTGTTAACGGGTAATAGTAAGGCTACCAACAGAATTATAATAGCCCCAATCCAATCGCTCTTGCAACATGTGCCGCCGCCTGAGGCAATAGAGAAAAATATCCTCACAATCAGGACAGGACAGGAATGCGAACAGGAATTTCTTGTAGACTGGCTGATAAAAGGTGGTTT
>MHZA01000143.1:0-20411 GCA_001828595.1 Planctomycetes bacterium RIFCSPLOWO2_12_FULL_40_19 | reverse complement strand
AGAGAAAAATATCCTCACAATCAGGACAGGACAGGAATGCGAACAGGAATTTCTTGTAGACTGGCTGATAAAAGGTGGTTTTGAAAGAACCGGCATAGTTGAACTGCCCGGAGAATTCAGTTTGAGAGGCGGGATTATAGATATCTTTCCATTTTCTTCCCTGCAGGAACACCAATCAAGTAATGCCATTCCGGTTGGTAAAAGAGATGGGGAAATGCCTTATCGTATCGAGTTCTTTGGAGATGAAATTGACTCTATCCGCATGTTTAACGCAGAGACTCAACTGTCCGAAAAGAAGGTAAGTGAATGTAAAATACTCGGCGTGCAAACTGAACAAACAGAGACATCTGCTCATTCAAAAGCCGGGAGACAGGAAGGCGGATTCAGCTCTCTCATAGATTACATACCTGAAGGTTCGTGGGTTGTTTTTAAGGAATATGAAAATATAGAAAACAGAGCAAAAAGCATAAACGTTAACCTGAAATCTCAAGATAAGATTTTTACTTTTAATCATATAATAAAATCGTGCAAAGGTTTTAGAAAGATATATCTTTCTAATTTAACGCTTAAACGTAGAAATGTATTTTCATTTAATATAAAAGCCCCGGACTATTTTGATCATGATGTTAATAATTCAATTAAAAAGATCGGGGGAATAAAAGCTTCTCACAAAAATACCATAATCTTTTGCAGCAACGAGGCCGAAAAGCAAAGATTAAGCGAGCTTTTATCATCAGGTATTAATTCCCAACCGGTCTCCCGTAAAGCGATACCGCACAGTACTCAGAGAATTGCATGTAAATGTCCGCCTTCCAATTATACAGAATATCAGATTGGACATCTAAACCACGGTTTTCTGTTTGAAGATATCTCCACGGCATTTCTCACACATCATGAAATATTCCAGCGCTACCGGCTGAGAAGAGAACCGAAGAATTTAATACCAACAAAGGCCATTGATTCTTTTCTCGATGTAAGAAAGGGAGACTATGTAGTACATGTCAGCCACGGTATAGCAAGGTTCCTGGGTATGCAGATGCTTAACAATGATAATGGGTCCGGTAGTTATGGTGAATTTCTTGTGCTCGAATTCGATGAAGGCGCAAAGGTTTATGTCCCTGCCACAAATATTGAATTAGTACAAAAATACATATGCGGTTCTGAACACAAGCCAAAACTCAGCAAGTTAGGCAAACGAACATGGGAAAGAAAGAAACAGATGGCGGAAGAAGCCGTTCGGGATGTGGCAAGTGAACTCCTTTCCATGCAGGCAATCAGGGAGGCAAAACAGGGTATTGCTTACCCGAAAGATTCTGAATGGCAGAGAAAGTTTGAGTCAGAATTCATATACCAGGAGACCGAGGATCAGCTACAGGTTGCCAGGGATATCAAGAATGATATGGAATCATCAAAACCTATGGACAGACTCATTTGCGGAGATGTGGGATTCGGTAAGACTGAGATCGCGATCAGGGCTGCATTTAAAGCAGTAATGTATGGGAAACAGGTAGCCGTCCTGGTGCCGACAACTTTACTGGCGCAGCAGCATTACAGGACTTTTGCAGAAAGGATGGCAGACTATCCCATTAATATTGACGTATTAAGCAGATTTAAGACCCGAAAAGAGCAAAAGGAAATATTGGAGAATTTAAAAGAGGGAAAGATAGATATCGTTATTGGAACACACCGCTTGATCCAGAAAGATGTTACATTCAAGGATATCGGGCTGGTAGTCATAGATGAAGAACAGAGGTTTGGAGTCGAACATAAAGAAAAACTAAAGAAGTTTAGGGAATCGGTTGACGTCCTCACGTTGACGGCGACCCCAATCCCGCGTACCCTGCATTTATCTCTTTTGGGCATAAAGGATGTGTCGTCTCTGAATACTCCGCCCCAGGACAGGCAATCCATACAGACAAGTTTATTGCGTTTCAATCCAAACACAATAAGGAACGCAATAATTCACGAATTAAACCGTGATGGACAAATATATTTTGTACACAATCGTGTGAAAAACATTAATCGTATTGCTGATGTCATCGCAAAGATAGTTCCGGAGGCAAGTATTACTGTAGTCCATGGGCAGATGCCGGAAAGAATCCTGGAGAAGAAAACGGCAGATTTTGTCAACGGCAAATCAGACATTCTCGTATCAACAACGATAATAGAATCCGGCCTTGATATTCCAAATGTAAATACTATATTTATTAATCAGGCAGATATGTTTGGCCTTGCTGATTTACACCAGTTGCGAGGCAGGGTGGGACGCTATAAACATCGTGCTTATGCCTATCTCTTATTACCGAAAAACAGGCCGGTCACACCGGAAGCCGAGAAGAGATTAAAGGCTATTATTGACTTCTCAGAACTTGGCGCAGGCTTTAAGATTGCGATGCGGGATCTTGAGATCAGGGGAACAGGGAATATCTTAGGTATAGAACAACACGGACATATTGAAGCGGTCGGTTATGAAATGTTTTGCAGACTGCTTGCAATCGTAATTCGTAAGGCTAAAAATGAGCCAATCCCTTATTACAATGATGTTCACATAAACTTAAATCTGGAATCGTATCTACCAGACAACTATATTCCTGACATGAGACTGAAAATAGAAATATACAGGAAGATTAATCGTTTATCTCATAAGAGTGAGGTAGAGGAAATGAAAAAAGAGCTTGCAGATAGATTCGGCCCTATACCTGAACAGGTTGAAAATCTGTTAATAGAAAGTGAAGTAAGGATTGCGGCACAAGCTTCTAATATACGTTCACTCGTGAGAACAAACGGTACTATTATATTTCAAATCGAAAATTTGAAGAAAGCAGAGCAACTCTTTAGAAACGCAAAAAAGCTGGTAAAGGTAGTTGATAGTAACGAGCTGCATCTTACTTTGCCAGGGAAGAAGATGTCGCCTCATGATTCAGCAAATTTCATAAGAAATTTATTGAATCCGAATACATAGAAGAAAGGTGGCCCTGAAAATGGCAGATGACAGATCATAGACTGGTTTGTATACTGTAACTATTCAAAACTTACAATTTACAGTGCATGAGGTATGAAATACTTGAAAATTTTAAAGTTATGCCTGGTTTTTTCCGTTCTGCAACTGTTTTATTTACATCAAACAAATGCCGATAATTTAAATGCCGTACGGGTAATCGTCAACGGTGAGATAATTACAGAATTTGATATTAGAAGACAGATAACTGAAGCCTTGCAGATTGCCAGAGAAAAATACGGGGATATAGGGCTCCAGCAGAAAGAACACGAAATAATTTCTAACGGTATTGATGAATTAATTGACAGGAAAATACTTGTTCAGGAGGCAAAGAAGGTTGTGCTTGCAGATCCGAAAAAGGCAGAAGAGATTGAAAAGAACCTTGATGCATTTGTCAAGGGCGCTGTAAAAGAAGTAGGTTCTCTCTATAAGTTTTATGAACTGGCTCATAAGCAAGGAATCAACCCTCTCAAAAAAAGGGCAGAATTAAAGGAAGACCTGTTGATCGAAGAGATCATGCGTGATAATGTTTATAGAAAAATAATAGTTACACCAAAAGAAATCAGGCGTTATTACCAGGAACACACTGATGAATTTTCAAGAGAAGGCAGTATGAGTTTCAGACAAATATTGATAAAGTTTTCTGGATACAAAACAAGAGAAGACGCAAAATCCGCGACGGAAGATATTTTAAATAAGTTAAAAAATGGAGAAGAATTTGAGGCTTTGGCAAAAAAACACTCACAAGACCCTCATTCTGATAAAGGGGGCCTGTGGGAATCCGATGAAGTAAAGGATTTCAGAAAAGACATGGTTGATAAAATTTCTAAATTAAAAGAAGGTGAAATAAGTCCAATAATAGATTCTTCGTTAGGCTGCCATATCTTTAGAATAGAAGAGATTGTTCCCGCTCAAACATTGACCTTTCAGCAGGCACAAAATGAAATCCGCAATATACTCTTTAGAGAGGAATTTGTCAAAAAGAGGAAAGAATACTTAGAGGAATTGAGAAAAAATGTGGTAATTAAAAGATATTATTGACACCTAAATGTTGCAAACAGGCCAAAGCCCTGTTTGCAACATTTCAGTAGGGATAACCATTTGATCTTGGCTTGTCAACAGCATTGTCACTGTCCCTGTTTTACTCCAGTAAGTTATCATGGACCAGATTGTGTTTTTCAGCAAATATCGCTAAATGAAAATTCTTTGTTTAATTTTTTACTTCTTAAAAAAAATAAAACATACAAAAACAAAACTAGAATTTATCCTCTAGCCCGTAAAATTTGCTTTGAAATATCAACAGCGCCCTGAACTCCTATATAAAGTGCGGCAATACTTTCTGTACCAAGAGTAATCTGCCTTGCTCCCGCCGCATCAAAACATACTGCATTTGAAACTACAATCACTACTATGGCAGCAACGGCCACCCATAATTTTCTACTTGTAACTAAATTTTCAACCTTCAATTTTTTTAGCGTTGCGGTAAAATCTACGCCACTTTGGGAAGCTATATAGGCAAAGGCAATTAAAACTATACCTTTTGTAACCTGTGAAGCTTGAAGATCGCCGTATCCCATCCCGTTTGCCAGCACAACTCCAATTACTGATGAGACTGTAATCCATAGTTTCCGGCTTGCCACAACTCTGTCTGTTGCTATTCCTCTATATCCACGTATAAAGTCTACTGCCCCCTGCCCCACAAAATAGGTACCAACAATAATAAAGGTAGCCTTACTAACTCTCAGTGCAGTATCTGTATCATAAAATATGCCGAAAAGAATCACGCCAATGACTGCAGAAACACCAACCCACAATTTTCTACTTGCAAATGTTCTATCCATTTTTCCCCTCCAGAAAAAAATTTGAAAATTACCATTAATACAATCCAGTCCATGTTCAACTTACCAACTAACACGTATTTAAAAACTCTTTCTCACCGGCAATCAAATCTTTATACGTTTCCCTCCTCCCAGGGGCTGAGATATTGTCGCCGTCTACTAGAATTTCACAGGCAAGTAGCCTTGTGTTTTCTGTTGATAGTTCCCATTTGAGTTACATGATATGGATAACCTTGGGCTACAGTTCTTGCCATTCGTGGCATGAATTAAAAATATAACCATTTGATCTTAGCTTGTCAACAAATAATAGTCGCTGTCCCAATCCTAATTCATGACTATCCGTGCAAATCTGCGCTTACCTACTCGCAATATCATATCAGTTTCCATTTCAACTTCACATGCCGGGTCAGTCAATACATTATTGTTGATACTTACTCCTCCCTGTGAAATCAGCCTTCTTGCTTCTCCGTTTGTAGCGGCAAACCCACTTAAAACCAGTAATCTGACTATCCATATCTTATGATTCTGACACTCGTCAGAAGGAAGCTTTACTTGTGGAATATTATCCGGAAGTTTATGTTCTTTAAAAACCCTGTCGAATTCTTCCGCCACTTCCCGGGCCGTCTCCTCATTGTAATACCGTCTTACAATAGCCTTCCCCAAAACAATCTTTGCCTGGCGCGGATGCCCTTTTAATGCACTATCTATTTCCTCAACAGTCATGTCAGTTGCCAGCTCAAAATACTTGCGCATAAGATCATCGCCAATCCTCATTGTCTTACCAAAGATTTCTTTTGGATCTTCATATATGCCAATATAATTGTCCAGACTTTTACTCATCTTTTTGTTCCCATCGATTCCTTCCAGTAATGGAGTAGTGAGCGCTACTTGAGGTTCTATGTTTTTATCCCTTTGGAGATCACGGCCAACAAGCAGGCTGAAAATCTGATCTGTCCCACCGATTTCCACATCACTTCTCACCATTATTGAATCGTATCCCTGCATTAGTGGATAAATAAATTCGTGGAGGCTTATGGGAACTTTCGAAGTATATCTTTTCGAAAAATCATCTCTCTCCATCATTCTTGCTACTGTCATTTTAGAGGCTAATGTAATTACATCGGTAAATTTCATTTCCTTAAACCATTCACTGTTGTAACGGATTTCAGTCTTGTCTATATCCAGTATCTTTCCTATTTGATCTAAGTAGGTTCTTGTATTTTTCAGTATATCTTCGTGTGAAAGTTGGGGCCGTGTCTTATTCACACCAGACGGGTCGCCTACAATTGCAGTATAGTCTCCAATTATCAATACTGCCGTGTGGCCAAGTTCCTGAAAATTACGCAGCTTGTGAATCGGGATGGCATTTCCAATATGTATATCCGGTGCGGTAGGATCCAGGCCTAATTTGGCTCGCAGGGGGGTTTTGGTCTTTATTGACCTATACAGTCTTTCGATGAGTTCATCTTCGCGGATGATTTCTACAACTCCGCGTTTAATAATATTCAGTTGTTCATCAATGCCCTTAAACATGACTTTTCAGAATGTGTTTAAAAGAAATCAAGAAAGCTAATGTAGCGGTATTGTGACAGACATGGACGGTTATTGGCGCTATTAACGCCCCGGTTTTTTCAAATAGATAAGCCAACAAAAGTCCTAAAATAAATATCTGCAAAAACACATGGGCATTTAAATGTATCAAAGCAAAAAGAAATCCACTAATTAAGATTGCTTTCAGTTTGCCAAAAGTAGTCCTAACGGCAGTCTGAAGAAATCCTCTAAAAAGAAGCTCCTCCACAACAGGTGCGGCTAACATGCCAAAGAAAAACATGAAAGCAAGAACCCCGAACGAATCCTCATTCAAAATTTTATTAATAATGTCCTGCTGTTCAGGCGCTATACCAAACATTCTTAAAACAAAATCTACTACAACGCCGGCTATGATTATAACAGGAAGAACTATCAGATAATGTTTAAGACCAATTATTACATCACTTTTCCAGTTACGGGTCGTAAAACCTAATGATGTTACAGGCAAACCATATTCTACCCGAATAATATAGAAAACATAAAAACAGGTTAAAATATTTACGATTAGCGATAAACCAAGGAGTATAGTATTCTGCCCAAATACTTCTACTAAATCCAGTCCAAGAATTTGTTTTGACACTCTTAGAAAAACAGGTATTCCAACCAGCATCATGAAGAAATGAAACAGGAAAACTTTAAATATATCTCCTAGATTCCAACGTTTATTATCAGGCATTTTTCAAGTCAAGTACTTTTTCTCGATGGGAATAATATTTCTTTTTTCAGCTACACTCACTGCTTCTCACCATTACTCTCTGTCTTCTTCTTTCTCTCCTCTTTTATCTTTACTTTTTGCTTTTTCTTTCCTGCTTCTTTCTCTTTTCCCTTAATACTTTTCTTGTACTCTTCATATTCGTCTTCATCCATAAGGGTATCAAGTTGCCCGGTATCTGCTATTCTAACCTTAATTAACCAACCGGTATCAAAGGGGTCTTTCTGCAAGATCTTTAAACTGGCAACCAAATCCGAGTTCACTTTTACTATTTCGCCGCTTAAAGGCGCTATTAAATCATGAAGAATATTAATGGATTCTATTTCACCGTAAGAAATCCCAAAAATAATTTCTTCACTGACTTTCGGCAGGCAAAGGTCTATAAGGTCGCCAAGTTCCTCTACAAAATAATCAGTTATTCCGATTGTTACAACTTTTCTCTTTAATTCAATCCAATTGTGTTCCAGAGAATATTTGGTTTTCACTTTTTCCATTTTAATTTAGCATAAAATTGTTTAATCTCGTATAAATTGGCCCTGTTGGAGTTAATTTGCTTTGCATCAGAGAGATAGAACTCACCTTTTCAAGTCCAAAGTAACATTCTGTTCCAGAACTTAAAGCATTTCTGAGTTTGGATATGTTTTTTTGTGATTTAATTCTTCCAAGTGTAATATGCCCGACATACTTTTTGGATTCTCTTTTCATGCCAAGTTCTTCAATACCTTTGTCTAGCTTTTCATAGATCTTTGAAAGGTTATCTCCTTCATCTTGTACACAAACAAAAACTACACGCGGCTTCTTAAGATTTGGAAATGCACCAATATTTCCTATACTAATGCTGAATGGGCCAAGACAAGAAACAGCATCACTAACGATTTTATTCAAACTGACAAGAGTTTCCTCCTCAATATATCCAATAAATTTCAAAGTCAGGTGAATATATTCAGGGGCAACCCACTTAACATCAGCATCAGTTTTCTTTAACTGACGCAGGTATTCTGATAATCTATCTTTTATTCCATTATCAATTTCTATTGCAATGAAGGCTCTGATTGTCATTTAAATTTTACAAGAAAGTATTTATTGTATATTCCAGTCGTTTTAATGTTTTCTCTTTACCTAACAGTTCTAGAGTTTCAAAGATTCCCGCGCTTGCACTCTTCCCAATAACGGCAACTCTTATCGGCTGGGCCAACTTGCCAAAGCCGATACTGTATTTGGTTGTTATTGACCGTAAACAACCTTCCAATTCTGTAATTGATGAAAAATCATTGACCTCTTTCAGTTTATTATAAGCATCTTTTATCAAAGAAGAATTGCCCTTTTTCAGATGTTTTTGTACCGCAGCATCTTCGTATTCAATTTCATCAGTAAAAAAGGGAGTTGCCAGTGTCACGAACTCCGGTAATGTCTTAAATCTCTCCCTATATAATTCTACTAACTTGTGCAACCATTCATCTGAAACTATTCCACTATCCAAATTTGCATCTTTTATATATGAACGTAATTTACTGACGAGCTCTTCAACCGGCAAGCCCTGAATATATTTACCGTTCATCCAGTCAAGTTTTGTATTGTCAAAACGAGCTCTGGTCTTATTGACTCGTTTCAGGGTAAACTTCTCTATCATTTCCTTCCTGGTTAACAACTCCTGATCATGCCCGGGCGACCAGCCAAGAAGCGCTATAAAATTAACCAGAGCGTCAGGTAAATAACCTTTTTCGCGATATTCCGTCACAGACGTTGCCCCGTGACGCTTGCTCATGCGGGAACCATCCTCTCCAAGAATCATCGGAATATGTGCAAACTTTGGCAACTCAAAACCCAATGCTTTGTATAGGGCAACTTGCCTTGGAGTATTAGATAAGTGATCATCACCCCGAATCACGTGTGTTATCCCCATTACCCCGTCATCAACAACACATGCAAAATTATATGTAGGAAAACCATCCGCTTTCTGGATAACGAAGTCTTCAATAAGCGAGGTGTCGGAACTTATGTTTCCATGTACCAAATCATCAAAACCTGTAAGCTCTCCTGTTATCTTAAAGCGCACGGCTCTGCCTTTCTCAGGATCGTCTACGTGAAAAGCTTTGCCATCCTTCAGCAATTTCTCTGAGTATTCCCTGTAAATCTCAAGTCTTTCGCTCTGATGGTACGGGCCTTCATCCCAGTCCAAACCCAGCCATGTCAAACTGTCCAGGATCGCTTGTGTCGCCTCTTCAGTAGAACGTTGTTGGTCGGTATCTTCGATCCTCAGAATAAATTTCCCGTTATTGTGCCTGGCAAAAAGCCAGTTATAAAGAGCCGTTCTTGCACCACCAATATGCAGTAAGCCTGTTGGGCTTGGAGGAAACCTTACCTTTACTTTTGAAGTCATTTATTTTGTTTCTTAAACTATATTTTTGAACCGGAATAGAAATTGAAAAAATCTATTCTACAAAAGTCCGGTCGTTTCATCAAAACCGTACATTATATTCATGTTTTGAACTGCCTGGCCGGACGCACCTTTAATTAAGTTGTCTATACTAGATAAAATTACAGTACGTTTGCCAACTGTCCTGATTGCAATCTCACAAAAATTTGTATTAACAACATCTTTAGTCTTTGGAAGCCTGCAATCTGTTTTGATTCGAACAAAAGGTTCTTCCGAATAAAAATCATTATATAAAGTTATGATTTCTTTACTAGAGATTTCCTTTTTCATTTTAACATATGTTGTACACAGAATGCCCCTGTCCATTGGAACTAAATGCGGAGTGAAGCAAACTGTCGCCACTGACTTACCAATTACAGAAAGTATATTTTCAATCTCTGGTGTATGCCGGTGTTCTCCCACATTATAAGCCTCGACATTCTCATTACATTCACAATAATGGGTACCCTCATTAGGTTCACGCCCTCTGCCGGAGATTCCGGATTTGGCATCAATGATTATGTCATCTGTGTGAATATAATCTTTTAGAAGCAATGGAGCCAAACCAATGATTGCGGCAGTAGGGTAACATCCTGGATTTGCAACTAAGGTTGCTTTTTTAATCTCTTCTCTGAATATCTCCGGAAGGCCATAGACCGCAGCTTCCAATCCCAAAGGATCTGTATGTTCCGCCTTGTACCATGTCTTATAAATAGATTTATCCTGAAATCTGTAGTCAGCGCTCAAATCCACTACCTTTATCCCCGCATTAAGGAATCCAGGAACATATTGCATAGAAATCACTGGAGGTAGTGTAACAAAAACCGTATCTACGCCCTTTGGCACATCCTTCTGTGTCATCAACGAACAAGGGTTATCAAATCTACCTGCCAGGACCGGAAAGATGTCAGAAATCCTGACACTGTCATCTCTTCTGGAACCAAGATACGCTATATCCACCTCAGGGTGCCGTAATAGAATTTTTATTAGTTCCAGGCTTGTGTATGCCGTAGCCCCAATGATTCCAGCTTTGATCAACAATATTCTCCGTTTTTCTAGATTAAAGCTTCTTAACTTCTTAAAATATAGCTACTTCTGTCTGAATAATAACAATCCTCCATAAAAACGTCAAATCCAAAATTAACTGTTATTTCCTTCGTATATAGTCAAGCTTCTTCAAATTTTTGATATCCTTAATTAATCATATTCTTTTTAGCTATCTATAGTAAAACAAAGGGTTTACTGATTAAAATAGTTTGACAAGATATTCCGTTTATGATTAAATCAAAACGTCATACTGGGTTGCGTGGGGAGACTATTTAATGAATTTGATCTTCTCTACATATTCACATAGCTCAGGACTTTGCTCAGATTAACGAGTTTGCTATCGTTATAATGACAAAATCGCAATGTTGAAGTTTCTTTAACATTGAGTCAAACTAAGGATAAATAAGGAGATAGTTGCTTGTACGAAGAATATTGGGGACTTAATACACTTCCTTTTGAGAATGTTCCAGATCCCCGCTTCTTATATCGTTCGTCACAACATGAAGAGGCATTAATGAGACTTGTATACGCAACAAGGTCTCAGAAAGGGGCTGCAATGTTAACAGGTGAGATTGGTTGTGGAAAGACCACTCTCAGTCGGGCTTTTATTCAGGAACTTTCAAGTGATGAATACGAAATAGGACTTATCGCTAATCCATGCCTTTCTCCTATTGGATTTCTTAAAGAGATCCTTTTTCAATTAGGTATTGAAAAATCAGTAGAAGATAAAACCGAAATGCTTCACATGCTTAACAAAAGGATGCTGGACAATCTGAATAATGGCAAAAAAACCATAATTATAGTCGATGAAGCTCAGGCTATAGAAAGCGAAACAACCCTCGAGGAATTGAGGCTACTCTTAAACTTTCAACTGAATGAAAAATTTCTCGTAACATTAATCCTTATAGGACAACCTGAACTTCGGGAAAGGGTTGTAAAGATAAAGCAACTTGATTCCAGAATATCTATAAGATATCATTTACAACATCTTAATCTTAACGATACCATAAAATATATAATATTTCGATTGAAGGTTGCCGGTTTGAAGAAAAATATAATTACAAAAGAAGCTATCGAAAAGATTCATTCCTACACCAATGGGGTGCCGAGAGAGATTAATAATATTTGCGATCTGGCCCTTCTTGACGGCTTCAGTACTAAAGCAGAATTAATCAGCTCCAAAATAATTCAAAAATTAATCGATGATACAAAAAGATGAGAGACAGTAAGTTATGGCAAGACTATCAGATTTAATTAAACAGGGTAAAGTTCCAGAAAAAAAACTGAAGGAAGAAGTTAAAATAAGAGATCTGGCAAGTCTCAAGGAAGATAAAGAAAAAATAGTAAAAATAACACAAGAAGAGGAATCGATCCCTGAAGATATAATCGAGATGGACCTGCCTGTTGAGGCCGTGGAAGAAGGTTTATCTGAAAAACCTGACGTAAAATCATTAGATAATATTCTTTTGCCCAGCGAGGAAGAAGTAACATCAGAGGAATTAGAAAAACAAAAACAAATAGAAGATTTATATGGAATTACTTATAACTTTATAGAGGGTATTCTTAACAATTTAAAAAGAAAACAGAAATTTACTATAGAAAAAGGGTTGGAAATTGTTAGCGAAATAGTAAATACAGAAAAAGCTGCCTATATCCTTTACGGAAAGGCGGTGCAGGGCAAAGGTATACCGGACAATCTCGCTGCACATTCTGTCAATGTTTGTGTTTATGCCCTAATGCTGGGAATAGGGATTAACTACTCACGTGAACAACTGATTGAATTAGGGATAACGGCTCTCCTGCATGACATTGGTATGGTTTTTATACCAGAGATAATAGTAAACAAAAGCGGAAAACTGACGGCAACTGAGTTGGAGACGATCAGAAAACATCCGTATTATACATATAAAATACTCCAAACCCTTGGAGAAAAATATTCGTGGATTGCAGAAGTGGCTTATCAAGAACAGGAAAGAGAGGGTGGCCAGGGATATCCGAGGGGACTTAAGGGAGATAAAATACATGACTATGCCAAGATTATAGGCATAGTTGATGTATATGAAGCCTTAACACATCATAGACCACAGAGAAAGGGCTATATGCCTCATGAGGCGGTAAAGTTAATATTAGGCAATCAAAAAGACTTTTTCTCTAATGATATCAAGAGGTTATTGCTTACAAAACTATCATGCTTCCCATTGGGAAGTTATGTTAAATTAAATTCAAAGGCAATATGCAAGGTGGTAGAGATTAATGAGGGCTCTCCCTTACGCCCAACAGTAGAAATTCTATTTGATTCACGTGGTCGTAAGCTTCCAAAGAAAAAGATTACCAAGTTGACAGATGCGCCACTTTTATACATTATAGGTACTGTTTACGAATCTGATTTACCTCTTTAAAAAAGTACTGACTGATTCGGCTTTACCACTAATTCTTTTAGCATGTTTATTGGATAACAGTGAATAAAATTGACAAGTTCCTGTCTTTTTATCACATCATTAACGAAAATACTTTTTCTGGAAACCTTTAAAATTTAGAAAATCTTTCGGTTTTTTTATTGACATTGCCAGAAAGTTACTTTAAGATTTGTAAAATTCATAAGGCATTACCCACTAAAAGCTTATAATAAAATATCCCTTTTGTACAGCATCAAAAGCTTTTGAGAACCTGATATGCCTGAATAAACTAACCTTCCGCATTGTGAGACTTTAACAAATCATCAATAGCTAAAGTGCCTTTCGCGACTCAAAAAGCACCCTGCTAGCACTACCAACAAATAATTTCCAAGCCGTTTGTCATACCAGCACAAGACATGGCAAAGCAATTTTGGGAAAAACACAGATTTCTAATCCTGGAAAAATCCATAAATTGGAATTCAAACAATGTCAAAACTCACAAACTTATTAATACCACTTATCTTGATATCAACTGGAGTAATCTCCTGTACAAGCCATGGCCTTGTGAAAAAAGATATAGCAACCCAACGATTTACTAATACCATAAACCAAAATGATACCCATCAACAAGTTCTACCACAAACTGATTGGAAGGACGTAACAAGCCAAACAGGATATGCAGAAATTCCCAAAAATAAATATGTGGATACCATAGAAGACGGCCCCATACATGAAGAGCTTACTACCGTTAATCCTATTGAAAGGACAGAAGTGACGGCTAAATCAGAAAATGAGGATGGTAAAGAACATATTTACAACCTGCCTGTCGGGCAGAAAGACAAAAAAAGTTTAAATCAAGTTGGCCTTGCCCATCTTGATCTTGGAATTGCTTACGCAGAAAGAAGCCTGATTGATCAGGCAATCTGGGAATTTCAGAGTGCGACAGAAGCAAACCCACATCATTTAGAATCACATGTACGATTGGGTACAGCCTATGGATTAAAAGGCATGAGGGATGAAGCCCTGTCTGAATTTAAGAAGGCAATAGATATTGATCTTAATGAAGCTGTTGCAAAGATCGTTTTTAACGCACTACCTGTAGGTGCAGACCTGAAAGAAAAAACGGATGTAGTTAAGGCACACATAAATCTGGGAAATGCATATAAAGAGGAAGGAAAATTAGAAATGGCACAGTTGCAATACGAAAAGGCTTTAGAACTTAAACCGGAACATCCAGTTGCTAAAGAATTGCTAAGCGAAATATATTATAGTTTAGGCACTTCTCACCTGGAGAATAAGAAATATGATAATGCTGTCAATGCGTTTGACAAGGTATTAGAGATAAACCCTGCTTTCCCACAAATTAAAGATGTCCTTAAAAAAGCACATTATAATCTTGGCATAAACTATGCCAAAGACGGAGAACTCAATAAAGCAATTATTGAGTTTAATAAAACCATGGACATTAATCGTAACTATGCTGTGTTGGACAAGAATAATGTCAATATTATCAGTAAAGACCAAAAGGCCGTTTCTGATAAACAGGCACATAACAGCAGATATCATTCCAGTGAAAGTGTAAATGATAATACTGGCGACGATGTAAGAAAGGAAAATTCTCATGAAGAAGAGGAAGAGGAGAAGTCTCTCCAAAAGCAAATACCTCATGAAATTGAAATTCCAGAAGAAATGGTACTGGTAAAAGAAGGTGATGCAAAAGAAACAGATAATAATATTCCTGCAAGTGCTCATGTTACCACAAGAGAAATTAAAAATGAAGAAGCAGAGAAAACAGTTGCTAAGCACAAAACTATCTCAGGCCACATGATATTTTCTTACTATATAACCAAAAATTATAAGAACAAAATCGGTGTTAATGAAGCTATAAAGAAATATGAAGACGATACAATAAAAAATCCCTATGATAATAATGCTTTTCTTAATCTGGCCCACGCCTATTACATTAAAGCCATGCATCTTGACGATGCGATAGCAAGAAGAGAAGATGCGCCAGAAGACAATCAAAGCTTTTCAGTAAAGCGATTTTACCTTAATGATGATGCGGGTGATGAGGAGATCAATGAGGCAAGTTCAACTGAACAAACCAAAACATTCGAAAAGGGTAATATAACTTTTCATAACAGATTAGGCAAAATGTATCAAGAAAAAGAAATGTTTAGTGAAGCCATAATCGAGTATAAAAATGCTCTTAAGATTGACCCGAATTCTTCAAAAGCTTTATACAGCCTTGCATTTTCCTTCTCTGAGAAGAGTTCATATCTTGGTATTGCATTAAAGAGCAGAAATTATAATATTAATACGCCTCCATTCTAATATTTATCCTGCCTGACCTGTAAATCGTATTTGGTAAGACCCGGAGAATAATAATCAAATGGCTCAGTATGAATTAAATCTTAGAGATTACACAAGGATAATGCGGAAGAGAAAATTTATTATCATTTTTTCCTCCGTTATGCTTGGCCTCTTCAGTTTCGTTTTCTCTCTTTCAAAGCAGCCTATCCCGTTATTTAAAGCAACATCAAGTATAAGAGTAGAAAAATCGACTACGGTTACCGGACTATACATTGAGACTATATCATGGTCTGAGGCGGACACCTTAGAGACACAATCTGCCATAGCAACCAGCCTTCCGGTGGTCGAATTAGCTGCTAAGAATATGGGTCTTATTGATAAGGATAAACCCAGTAAGGAAATTCGAGATAATATAGAATTATTAAGGATTGTCCTTGACCTGAAAAACAATCTTACGACATTAGTGGAGGGTGAAACTGACATAATAAACATATCAGCAACCTCAGCAGATCCAAGATTTTCAATGGAATTAGCCAATGCTGTTGCAGAGGCATTTCAGGAAACAAACACCAGGGAAAAAAACATGCGTACATTCGAAGCAAGAACATTCATTGAAAGCAGATTAAACACTATTTACGAAACTCTAAAGGCATCTCAACAAGAACTTAAAGAACTAAGGCAGCAAAAACGCTTTGTTTCAATGGATGAACACGCTAAAGATACAGCCCGAAGATTAGATGACGCCGAAAAAAATCTTAATATATCCAAGGTAAAAGCGGAGGATATTGAAAATCTAATCAAACATTTAAAGTTTCAGAAATCTTTGCCCAAGGAGAAGATAGTAGGTTTTTATTCAAAGGAGATAAGTCCTGTATTTACGACCCTCAATAGTAATCTGGATAAACTGCAGTTAGAAAGGAATGTATTATTAATCGACTTTACCGAAAACCACCCCGAGGTGAAAAGGATAGATACTGAAATAGATGCTATAACGCAAAATATGCTGGACCATTTACTTGCTGAAAAAGAAAGACATACGGAAATCCAAAAAACAGCAGACATGGAGAGAACCAAACAATTTCAAGTGTTTCTCTCTCTTCCAGAAATTAGTTTTGACATGGAAAGAATTCAAGACGATATCAAAAATTATCAAAGCCTTCTTGGGAATTTAGAACAAAAGTACCAGGAGGTACTGATTAAGGAAGCCGAAAAGATACAGGAAATATCATTAGTAAGACCTGCTATATTACCAGACTTTCCTGTGAATGCACCTACCACAATAGCTACAACCGTGATTGGCGCTCTCATAGGGTTTATATTGGGTGTGGTCATGGCCTTTGTTCGTGAGACCATGGATACTTCCATTGGCACAATTGAAGATGTGGAGGAATTTCTTGGAGTTCCTGTTGTCGGGGTGATTCCATTCATGGGCACTGAAGAAATCAAAGATACGTTGCTGAAAAAGAAAGATACAGAACTGCCTGAAGAAGTACTTGAGTTGAATGCCAGATTAGTTTCTCACTTTGCGCCAAAATCTACCATGGCAGAGAGTTACAGGGCTTTGCGTACGGGAATAGACTTTATTACAACGGAGCGAAAGATAAAGTGTATAGCGATTACCAGTTCATCTATGAGGGAAGGGAAAACCACCGTAACAAGTAATTTTGCAATGACCACAGCACAAATAGGCAAAAAGGTGCTCTTGATTGATGGTGACTTAAGGAAACCAATGATAAACACAATTTTCGGAATAGAAAGAGAGCCGGGACTAACCGACGTTATACTGGGAAATTATACTTGGGAAGAAGTGATAAAGACTGATACGGATATTATGATGGGAAAGTTGGGAATGGAAGACATAACTACGACAGCGCCAGGAATAAACAATCTAAACATAATAACCTCAGGCTTAGTACCTCCAAACACGGCAGAATTACTTAATTCGTCTAAAATGAGTGAGATTATCTCCCAGGTCAAGGAGTTATACGATGTTATATTGATTGATGCTTCGCCAGTTCTCCCAACAACCGATGCCGTGATACTGTCAGCAAAAACAGATGGTGTGATCATGGTATACCAAGTCGGACAGATATCGAGAGGCGCCCTGAAACGTGCAAAGTCACAACTGGAAAATGCAAAAGCAACCGTAATTGGAGTAGTCTTGAATGGCCTGAAACCTGAAACTGGCAAGGACTACAAAGACTACGGCTATTATGGATATTATTATGGTTACGGTGCAGAACACGCTGAGATACCATGGCACAAAAGGTGGTTTAAGATGCCCAAGATAATAGAAAAATTGTTGGAAATTATTAGAAGAGAAAAAGAAGAAGAGGAGGAACCTGGCATAACGGAAGAAAAGGATAAGGATAGGATTTCAAAATGGTTCAAGATACCTGGTATAGTAAATACATTATTTGAAAAAATAAAAGGTAGTGAAACAAGGGAACAGCCTGAGAAAAAACCTGCCAGGAAGTTTTGGTCAGATAGGGAAGAAAAGACTTTCTTTAAGGAAAGATCATGGAAAGAATGGCTAAGAATTATTATCTTTGTTATTGCGTCTACTTTCATGTTTTATGGTTTACTATGGCAACTTGGCATCTTAAAGTACTAATAGGAGAAATACAAAAAATGACAGTTGTATCTAAGAAAATCAGTATAGTAATTGCCTTAATTACTTTAACCACCATTGTTGGATGCGGAAACATTCTTAATACAGAAAGACCTCCTTTAGCAATTGAGAAACATGGAGTTAACCAGTGGAAATTGCCATGGGAAAAGTCTACATGGTCAAGGGATTTTGGGCCTGAGCAGTCAGGGCATTTTCACTCTCTGGCAATAGGAGATTTTAATAATGACGGAATTGTTGATATTGCAGGCGGCAGTTACGAGCCGGGAACGATATTTCTCTGGCATGGAGACGATGCCGGCAACTGGGAAAGGGCGCATCGTTTCAGAATAAGGGGCGATATACGTTCATTAGCTGCCGGAGATTTAAATAATGACGGCTGGCTTGATATTGTTTCATCCATTATAGGAGATACAAATGGCATACAGGTGTGGATTAGCAATAATGGTAAATTTCGAGATTTTAAACCTGTCACTGAAAAGGATTTCTATGATGGTCTCAGGCTTGCCGATATAAATAATGATGGCATATTAGACATTATTGCTGCCAATAAAACCAGTGAAACCAAAGGAGGCATTAATGTCTGGCTGGGCACAAGCGATGGCAGTTTCATCGAAGAAACAGGTCCGACACGCATGAATATGTATAGCGATGTTGAAATAGGTGACTTTAATAATGACGGGAAGCTTGATATAGTGGGGGCAGCATGGGGGCATTCTGGGGGTGCGCTGAGGGTATGGCTGGGTTCAGGTGATGGCAGGTGGTCTGCTATGGAAGCCGAAATTGAAAAGGGTTCGTTTTGGGGAGTTGATGTGGCGGATGTTAATGGAGACGGCAATCCAGATATTATATCGGCTGCGAATTTTGATGGTGTAAAAATATTTTATGGCGATGGTAAGGGGGATTTCCCAAAAAATGATACTCTTGCTAAACAAGGAAATTTCTGGAGGGCAAAAGCTGTGGACCTTAATAACGACGGCTTATTGGATATCGCCGCTACATTAAGCGATAATAATGGAGTTATTGTCTGGTATCAAAAAAGTTGGTTCAATTGGTTAATTGCGAAGGATGAAGGGCTGCCCAGGAAAGGTTCTTATTTTGACATCGAATTTGCAGATTTTAATGATGATAATAAACTCGACATAGCCGCCACAACCTATGGAGAAGGAATAAAGATATGGCTGAAAGATATAGATAATCTGGCGGAATCAGAGACTAAAAAAGAAGTAGTTGATGGTGTGAAAAAAGAAGAGGAGGCAATGAAGTCTCCTGTGCCTGTATTTTATACTTCTGTCTTTTTTGATACAGAAACGGCAGATCTCAGTCCAGAAGCAACGGCCATATTAAATAATTTACTTAACGTTCTTAATAGTGTTGAGGGAACTGTTTTGAGGCTGAAAAAACACGCCAACTTTAAAGAAGCAGACTCAAAGCAATCTCCAGGTAATCATGCTCTTTCAGAAGAGAGAATTAAAACTGTAACGGATTTTTTTATTTCCAGAGGCATAACTCAAGAAAGGATTGAGATTGATACTCTGGTAGATTCGAAGATTGAAGAAGAGGGCGAAGATGAAAAGGCGTGGCAGGAGAACAGAAGGATAGATATTGCAGTAAATTATGGTAAATCACCTGATAGCAAACAAGAGGACATAACACAGATTGATGACACTCCTGAAACAGATAAAGAAGGGATATACGCTTACCCATTTGTGGAAAAAGGCGACTTGATTCCAGTTAAGGAATACAAGGCATGGAGATTGGTAAATGACATTCCAGAATATAGGATTGGCCCAAAAGATAAATTATCGATAACATTCTGGATAGGTTTAGAAGAAAAAAAATATGAGGTTACAGTATCACCTCAAAATACTGTGTCGTTTTCTTACATCAAAAATTTCAATGTATCCGGCTTTACGCCTACGGAATTAGAAAAAGAATTTACTAAACAATTAAGTGAAGTTTTTAGGGACCCGTTTGTTAAGGTAGAAATACCAGATGCCAACAAGAGCGCCTATACTACTTCAATCTTCGGAGCAGTAAGGACGACTGTGCGGGGAGATACGGGACCTGGTACATATCCACTTCTTGGGAAGGTAAGATTTTCACAGTTTTTATCACAGCATGGTGGACATATGGATACTGCTGATTTAACACGCGTACAGCTTACAAGGGATAGGAAAACTTATTTTGTAAATTTGTTTGATGCGCTTTTCAGATCTGATTATCGTCAGGACGTAATAGTTGAGGATGGTGATGTATTCTTTATTCCCAGCAAGACGGAGATCAAGAATAGAGTCTACGTTATGGGTGAAGTTGGAAAGCCTGGTTTGTTTACCTTTGACAATGAAATTTCATTGCTTGATGCAGTAATAAGCGCTGGCGGGCCTACCGTGTACAGCAAGTCCAGGCAGGTACTCGTAATAAGAGGTGAAGTTGAAAAACCTGAGGTTATTAAAGTTAATCTAATGGATG
>MHZA01000142.1 GCA_001828595.1 Planctomycetes bacterium RIFCSPLOWO2_12_FULL_40_19 | reverse complement strand
TGTGCAAACCAATCTTTTCTATTGCAGGTTGGTGGCAAAGATATTCCGTAGATACTTTAAATCGGTTTAAAGAATTTGATAGATTAAAAACTGAAACCTTTCAAATCTGTTTGACAGGAGATAGCAGAACGATAGATATTTATAAAGAAACTAAAAAGAAAAATCCAGAGTTTGCAGAAATACTATCGAAACAGAAGATAAGGGGGATTTTTTCAAGTCCGCCTTATGTTGGACTAATTGATTATCATGAACAGCATGCATATGCATATGAAATATTTGGATTTGCACGGAAAGATGGACTGGAAATAGGCCCTCTGTTTAAGGGTCAGGGAAAAGAAGCAAGAGATTCCTACGCTCATGGTATAGCAGAAGTCTTAAAAAATTGTAAAAGGTATCTTCAAAATGATTATGATATTTTTTTAGTAGCTAATGACAAATTTAACCTTTATCCCAAGATTGCAGAACTATCCGAGATAAAAATTGTTAATAAATTTAAACGCCCCGTACTTAACAGAGTGGAGAAGGATAGATCCGTCTATGCAGAGTCAATATTTCATCTAAAGGAGAAATAAAATGAACGAAAACAATGTAATTTATTCTTTATCCGTTGAGGATATTCTTAGTGTTATGGAAGATAATGATGACCTGAAGATTGAATTAAATGAAAATGCTGTCAACTTTATACAAGATAAAATCGGAGACATAATTAATTGGAGGGGAGCAATTGAATTTGCTTTAAATGAGTATAAAGGGAAAGACAATAATGAATAATTTTCAGAAAGAAAATATAATTGATGTAATCAAAAATTGCTTAAGAAACAAATTCCAGAATTACAAGCCAGAATCTAATAATATGCCTTTTCATCATCGTTTACTCGGTCAGGATAGAATGGCATTATTTTCTTTTATACATTCCTTAAATACAACTTTTGGAACTTCCATTTTTGAACCTGTAGCTGAAACATTGGCAAGCTTGAACTTTACTCTTGCACAGAAACAATACGTAGTAGGCGACACAATCAGCGAGCAAGCACAAACTGAAATTCAGCGCATTATGAACGAACTTACAATCGGAAACAGTCCGAATAAGGTAGACGAAATTGCAAGGATAAGAAAGGTATGTACTAAAGGCACAATGAACAAACTAAAAACTGTAAAGGTGGATTTATTTGTCAAAAGTAATGATGGAAATGTCCATTTATTTGATTTGAAAACCGCCAAACCAAATATCAGCAATTTTAAAGATTTTAAAAGAACATTGTTGGAATGGATAGCGATTTTTTTAGTCAAGAATCCAAATGCTAACGTTCATTCCTATATTGCAATCCCATACAATCCTTATGAACCAAAGCCATATGAAAGATGGACGCTAAAGGGAATGCTGGATTTAGATAATGAATTAAAAGTTGCAAAAGATTGAATGGAGGATCTTTAAATGGTGAAAGATAACGATATTTTATTTGTGTTGACAAAAGAAGACGCTCAGATTATGGCAAGTGAAGCCATTGGTAGAAAGTTATCGTTCATGGAGATGCAGTATGTAAAAAAGGGGTTCAGTACAAAGAAATCACAAAATTTGAGCAACTTGTAAACAAACTTCTTTAAAATAAGTTTAGACACGAATAAAGAAAAATCTTGAATACGAAAGATCTGTTAGATAGATGAAATATTTATTCAAAAATATTTTTAAGAAAGAAATTAGTGTTAATTCGTGAAAATTAGTGTCTGCAAATAAGGATAATAATATGACAAACTCAAATAAAGTATCTCTGGTAAAATGTACAAATTATTCCAAAGAAGATATACGTAATGCCGTAAACAAAACATTTTCTTTCTTTGGCGGGATTGAAAACATTGTCAAAAAAGGATCAAAGGTTCTTCTGAAGCCGAATTTCCTGAAGGAAAGCGAACCGGAAGAGTGTGTAATTACGCATCCAACATTAATAGAGGCAGTAGCTGAAAGAGTTCTTAAAGCAGGCGCTATACCCGTTATTGGAGATAGCCCTGGCTTTGGCTCCGTAAGAAAAATTGCCAGACGTGTAGGGCTGGACAAGATCGCGGAAAGGCTGGGAATCGATATCATAGAACTGGACAAACCCCGAAAGGTATCCATTAGCTGCGGAGGGAAGAGATTTTCCATGACTGTCTCTGGCAGGGCGCTGGATGTTGATGCTATAATTAACCTTCCCAAATTAAAGGCCCACGTCCAGGTACTCTTTACAGCAGGCGTTAAAAACTTGTATGGATGCGTAAGCGGCAAGCAAAAGACATGGCGGCATTTCAAGGCAAAGAATGATCTGGAGTGGTATGCGGATATGTTGATTGCAAATTATCAGTTGGTTAAGCCATCATTTACTATTGTTGATGGTATTATGGCAATGGAAAAGAAAGGGCCTTCCGGCGGTCTGCCTAAAAACGTTTCTCTGGTTGTCGGTGGAATAGACGTCATCGCAATAGATAGGGTGATTGCAGAAATTCTTTCGATTAGTCCGGAAGACGTTCCCGTACTCAGGGCCGCAAAGAGAATGGGAATAGGTGAACAGGATTTATCAAAGATAGAAATAGCCGGTGAAGATTTACATTCCGTTAAGGTGCATGACTTTATCCTTCCTGAATTATCGCCGATAGGTTTTGATTTCATTCGAGTAATAAAGAGTCTTATCAGACATCTGTGGCTTAAGACTATAGGCAAACCGGAGTTGCAAACATAAATTTGCCTTATAACGTTTATTAAAAGCTTACATGATTAATGAATGTAAAAAGTTTAATATCCTTTATCTTCACAATGAATCAATAATGGGTGGGGCTGAAATAAGTTTATTAAATTTAGTGAAGAGATTAAATAAAGAGCTTTTTATACCCCACTTTGCCTGCTCCAAGGAAGGACCTTTTACAGACGAACTGAGAAAAATAAAAATCCCTCCGGACTTTGTTCAATTCCCCAGTATAAGATGGCCGAATCCTGTGCAAATTTGTAATACCATCAGGAAGCTCTTAGATATCATAAAAAAGAAACAGATAAATCTGATTCACTCGAACCAGCCTCGATCTAATCTATTTGGCGCAATTGCGGCAAAGATAAGAAACGTTCCCATAATATGGCATGAGAGATGTCTTGAAAGAGGCAGATTTGACAGTGACAATATTTTTTCTTTTTTACCAGACAGGATTATTTGTAATTCCAGTGCAGTCAGAAACAGATTTACAAAAGGCGCAAAAACAGATGCCAAAATCAGGACAATAATAAATGGCGTAGATTTAAGGGAATTTAATCTGGAATTAAACGGAAGTACAATTAGAAAAGAATTTAACATTGATGAAGATGAGCCCATAATCGGAACCATTGGCCGTATCGATCCGGAAAAAGGTTATGAGTGTTTCCTGGAGAGCGCGAGGATTATTTTACAGGATTTTAAAAATGTACGGTTTCTTGTTGTTGGCGGGGCATTTAACAACCCGTCACTTGAAGAATCGCTCTATGAAATGTCAGTAGAGAAAGGTATTGATAAGAATACTATCTTTACCGGGTTTAGAAGAGACATACCACAGCTTCTTGCAAGCATGGATGTAGTCGTATTACCTTCAGAGATTGATGCCTGCAGCAGAGTATTGTTCGAATCTATGGCAATGAGAAAACCCCTCGTAGCGACGAATGCCGGAGGTACGCCGGAAATTGTGCAGGATGGTATTACAGGTTTGCTGGTTAAGCCGGGAGACTCATCAGAAATGGCAAAATGCATTAAGAAACTGTTAGATGATAAATATCTTGCAGAACAGTATGGAAATGCCGGAAGAAAAAGGGTGGAGGAGATGTTTACGATTGAAAGGAATATAAGAGAGACAGAGAATGTTTATTTAGAGTTGTTAAATGAAAACAAGAAATAGAAAAATAGAAGATTTGTATCTTATGCTCAGGGATCTTATATTTGGAAGTTTACGCTATTTTACAAAAACTTATTCAAAGGGTGATTTATTAGACATAGATATTAAAAATATATTAGTAATCCGGCTCGACAGGATTGGTGATATGGTAATGACAACACCAGTCTTTAGAGCCTTGAAAGAAAAGTGGCCTGATGTACAGATTACTGTTCTGACTAATCCGGTAAATAAAAATGTAGTAATCAACAATCCGTTTATTGATTGCATCTTGGTATATGATAGAGAGAACAAGAACAAAAGCCTGTGCAGCAGATTGTCTTTTTTTAAGGATGTACGGAAAAGGGGGTTTGACCTTGTTGTTGACCCATATCTTGATTATGAACTGAATACGGCAATTATAACCCGTTTTGTTGGCAGCAGATACAGACTTGGTTTCGAGTTTGCCGGAAGAGGAATTTTCTATAATATCAGGTATCATTCAAATGTATTTCCTGTTTCTGACGATAAGAAACATATGATTGATCACTATTTGGATTTAGTAACATGTTTAGGAATTGAGACAAAAAAAAGACAGCCTGAAGTCTTTTTGAGTTCAGAAGAAAGAGAAAAAGCTTCCAGGTTTTTGGAGAAAGATGGAGTAAATCCGGATAATATAATTGTTGGCATTCATCCGGGTGGGAATTATGAGAGTCAAAGATGGCCTATAGAAAGATTTGCAGCTATATCTGATTATCTAATAGCCAGTTATGGTATGAAAGTAATCCTTTTTGGTGGCCGGGATGAAAGACATTTAATATCAGAGTTTAGAGATTACGCAGTTAAGACACCCATCGTTCTCGACAAACTTAATCTAAGAGAATTCATGTCGGTCTTGAGCAATTGCAGCCTGTTTCTCTGTAACAATTCCGGACCACTCCATATAGCTACGGCCTTAAATATTCCTACGGTTTCAACGATGGGGCCTACAGTCCCTTTCCACTGGTGGCCATGCGGTAAAAATCACACAGTCTTAAGAAAGGACTTAGACTGTAGTCCGTGTAAAAAGGGGATTTGTGAGACACACGAATGTATGAAGTTGATAACAACAAATGATTTTTTGACGGCTGTGGAAACGCAACTAAAGCATTTAAATATTTTTCATCCTGATAAAGGTTCTGCAATTTACGTAAAAAGATAACGTTTGATCGTTTAATTAGTAAGTCTTCTCAAGGTAGAGAATTATTGCAAACAGCGAAAAAGTGATTAATAAAATAGAAAAAATTTTAATAATGGAAGCAGGAGGAATCGGTGACATAATAATGTCAACACCTGTTTTAAGGGCCTTGCGTGAAAGATTTTCCAGCAGTAATATTACGTTACTTACCGTACCAAGGACTGCACAAGCTTTAAATATTAAGCATTACGCAGACAGGGTACTATATTTCAACCAGGAAGCATTTAGCAAGGGCCCATCAAAGGCAATCTATAAGCAAATGGTTTCGAATCTCAAATTATTATGGACCTTACGCAAGGAAGGGTTTGACATGATGATAGATCTGGAAGCTATTGAAACGTGGAAATCATCTCTGCTGAGATACATGTTTTATATATGCGTGGGCGCAAAAAACAGAGTAGGCAGGAATTCTGATGGAAAGGGATTTTTCCTTGATGTCAAAGTGCATGATGACCTTTTTGGGAGAGTCCATGAGGTTGATAGAAAACTGTTAATTGCCAGGGCGTTGGGTGCGGAAACTAACAATCCAAAACAGGAATTCTATATTTCGCCGGAAGATAGAGCATTCATAAACAACTGGCTGCTGGCTTCAGGTGTGGATGGCAACAGGACAATCGTGGCTATTCAGCCGGGAGCGTTTGTTCCTACCAGACAATGGCAAAGTAAAGGATTCGTTGAGGTAGGAAGAAGATTATGTCAAAAATATGAAGCACAGATTATTATTACGGGCGGTAGTAATGATAATGTTGTTTATGAGATAAAAGACGAACTTAAGGATGTAAAACCCATCCTGGCAATCGGGTTCTCGCTTGGCAGATTTGGTGCACTTTTGGAGCGGGTTCAACTATTTGTTTCAAATGATACGGGGCCTTTTCATATTGCCGACGCGATAAATACGCCGTTTGTCGTAATCTTTGGCCCGGAAAACTCTTATAGATACGGCCCGTACGATACAAGGGCGTCAAGCCGTATAGTCACGGGCATGAAAGTTTCCTGCAGCCCTTGTTTGAAATATGAGTGTAGAACTCATGAGTGCATGGAAAGTATTACGCCTGATATGGTATGGGAGGGAGTTGAATCTCTTATGAAGAAGACGGTCAGAGAGAAACAACTTTCCAGGTAAGGGATTAAAGATATGTCCCGTTCATTAGTGCTGGATTCCCTGCCAGCCCGACCCGTCCCCGCCAGAATGGATTTGTCGGGCTGGCGAACGGATTCATCCGGGCGGGCAATGTCATTCTGGCGGGCTGGAATTGATTCCCATGATATGTATGTGGAGGTCTGCCCGCCTGCCAAGTCTTTCGGGCAGGAAGACATCCGCTACAATTATAATAAAAGGCTAAAGACTTGACTATTATAGGCTTAAAATAGAAATTCCTATATAATTAAGTTAAAAAAACATATGTTTAGTAAAATCTTACGTCCATTGACGGATCTGGTTCGTCATGTCATGTCAAAGCCTGATGAGAGAGGTGATCTGACGTCAGACCTGTTTCGTCTTAAGATAAGGAATAAAGTAAGGCAACTTATAAATAATAATACCGGTTTATTGCTTGATATTGGTTGTGGAACCGGGCTCTTATGTGAAAATCTATTGACACAAGAGAATACACTTAAAGTTATAGGTGTTGATACAAATCATGAGATGTTAAAGATAGCTAATGAAAGTTTCCAAAAGCGGAGACTACATAACTTGAATTTCTTGAAAGCATATGCACAGAATCTGCCTTTTCTAAATAAATCTATAGATATTGCAATATGCATAAATACATTTTATAATTTCTATACTAAGGACGATGTCGTTGCAGCGCTCGAAGAAATGGAAAGAATATGTAAACGAGACGGTTTTATAATATTCGATGTCCGCAACAAGAAAAACCCATTTGTTTATTTCAGTTTCAAATTTGTGTGGATGTACGATACCCAGGTAACTCTAAACGCATATTCGTTGAAGGAATTAACCACAGTCCTAACCTCCAGGGGCCTTGTTATAAAGGAAACGATACCGATAGGATTCCCCATAACAATGTTTGCGCCCATAATTCTGGTAAAAGCAGGGTATCAATAAAAAGGAGAGTTTAATAAATTGTTAAGAAAAATTCCTACAACGGCAGTTCCATTATCAATATCCGAGATACTTAAAGGTTTTAAGTCATTCTTTGGCAAGAAGTCTTATATCGAGGAGTTCGAACACAACTTTGCAAGGTACATGGGATCAAACTATGCTTTTTCATTTAATTGCTGTACTGCCTCTATATATATATTTCTAAAGACGCTTAAAAAACTTTCAAATAAGCAGGAGGTGGTGATACCCGCTTATACCGTTCCTACCCTGGTCCTGCCAATACGAAAAGCCGGGCTTAAACCGGTACTTTGTGAAAGCTCTTTAGATACTTTCACAATGGATTTCGAACGTTTGTCTGATGTTGTTAATGATAACACATTATGTGTTTTGCCAATATATCATTTCGGTTTTCCTTATGAGATAGATTCACTATTAAAGCTTGCTTCAGAAAAGGGGTTTTTTGTTTTAGAGGATACGGCACAGGCGCCCGGCGCAATGTTAGACGGTAAAAAGGTTGGAACACTGGGAGATGCCGGTTGCTTCAGTTTATGCAGAGGCAAGAACTTTTCTACCTTTAATGGCGGCATGCTTGTAACAAATTCAGATGAGATGGCAAAGATCATAAGGGAAGAGAGAGATTTGCTTCCCCGGCAGGGATTTTCTTTTAAGATTAAGATTCCACTTATTTTAACATTATATTCATTGGTAGTAAGACCCATAATTTATGGTTCATTCTACAGATTAATTGCTCCGTTTAAGCATACAACAGTACACGATAGTTTTGCCTCAAAACAGTTTTCAGATTTTCAGGCAATAATCGGGTTAGGCCTTCTTAAGAGACTTGATGAGGTTAATGATATAAGGCTGAAAAAAGGTATGGTTCTCTACGATGCGTTAAAGAATAATGAACACATAATATTACCACAGATAACAAAAAACAGTACTCCTGTCTTCAACCACTTCCCTGTAGTCTTTAAAGAAATAAAGACTATGGAGAAAGTGCAGGCGGGACTCTGGGAAAGAGGAATTGACACGGGCAGGATGTATTTGAAACCCGTGCATCACTTATATGACCTTGGGTATGATAGGCAGAAGGAATTATTCCCCAATGCACTTTATATTGCCGAGAGATTGTTAACACTCCCATCCCATCCTTATCTTGATGATAACTCTATTGAGAAAATTATAGGCGTGTTTAAATCTCTGTGAATTCTGGCAGTCTCCCTCCTGATCCCTTTTTTTAGGGGAAACCATGGGGATATTCCTGAATCTGTTTTGGAGTACATCGTCTCCGCCAGAACGGAGGCGGGCAGGCGTGACGATGCGTATTAAGCAGTGACACCTGCCTGCGTGTTCGCACGCACAGGCAGGCGGTCACTGCACTCCAAAAAACAAATGTATACGTGCAAAATATAATATATCGAATCCAATGACATCTCTCTCGTTGAGATATTTACTGAAAAAGATTATTAAAATAGTAGTATGTATCATTACGACCTATACGGGATACCAATATATCACCAGAAGTAAGAGCAACAAAAAGGGACTGACAATTCTGACGTATCATAGTATCAGCAACGAAATCGAACCCGATGAAACCGTTACACCTGAGGAGTTTGAGAGGCAACTACAGTATATAAAAGAAAATTATAAAGTAATTTCTCTGGGAGAAGCCATAGAATATTTACAAACTGACTTTGGGAAAATATCCGGTTCAATAGTAATTACTTTTGATGACGGATACGGTGATAACTATTACAATGCTTATCCCTTGCTCAAAAGGTACAATTTCCCGGCAACAATATTTCTGATAAGTGATTTTATCAAGAATAATGGGAGCAAATATCTTTCTCCGTCCCAAATACATGAAATGAAGAGCAATAACATTTCATTTGGCTCCCATACTGTTTCCCATCAAATACTGACAAGATTAACAAATGAAGAAGTTGTAAGAGAAATCAGAAACTCTAAAGACATTTTAGAATCACAGCTCAGTCAGATAATAAATTTTTTTGCGTATCCTGTTGGCACAAGGGCAGATTTTGATGACGCAATAATGGAAATTGTTAAGGCACGTAAATACACTTGCGCATGTTCAAACATATACGGTATGAACGGTGAAAATGCTGACATTTTTGCACTCAAAAGGATTGGCATAGAGACGACCGATAGTTTTTTTGTATTTAAGAAAAAATTGGAAGGCGCTTTGAATATTATGTCGTTCAAAGACACAAGATTTTTTCAGAAATTAAAACGGATCTTTTTTAAACTATAATTAAATGGGAGATAAACTTTGTACATCCTTGGTATAGGCGGTTACACATTGGATGCCGCCGCTTCTCTGGTAAAAGATGGAGAGTTAATTGCTGCCGTGGAAGAAGAGCGGTTTACACGAAGAAAGCATGAAGGCGGTATGCCTTATAAGGCAATTGACTACTGCCTGAAAGAGGCAAACATAACATTAAAGGATATTGACCATATAGGATTCAGTTATAAACCATGGTTGAGGATATCTAAAAGAATTCCGTATAGAATATTAAAGATTCCAAATTCCCCTTTCTATTCTTTTGGTTATATAGTTGATGAAATTCATAGTACAGGGCATTACCTTTCTGAATTAAGGCATCTCAAACAAAACGATAACACCAAAATACATTTTATAGAGCATCATCTGGCGCATGCTGCAAGCGTCTTTCTCACATCACCATTTGAAGAATCTGCAATTCTTTCTATGGACTATATGGGAGAATGGACAAGCACATTAATGGGCAAAGGTACGGGCGGTCAAATAGAGAAGATCAAAGAGATTAAGTTCCCGCATTCTTTAGGAGTCCTTTATGCTGCAGTAACAAAATATCTTGGATTCCAGCATGGAAATGACGAATACAAGGTGATGGGGCTTGCATCATACGGCAAACCTGCATACATTGATATCTTTAAAGATATGGTTAAATTATTGCCTGACGGGGGATATAGGATGAATCCGGATTACTTCACATATTGGGCAAGCGCCGGTTCAAGAGAAGGTTTTATGTCAAAGAAATTCATTGATGCATGCGGGCCAATTCGAATTAAGGACCAGGAAATTGAAGAGAGACACAAGGACATTGCGGCAAGTCTACAGAAAGTCCTGGAAGATACCGCCTTGCATATTACCAATTATCTCCATAAGAAGACTGGGGTAAAGAATTTGTGCATCGCCGGCGGCGTTGGTTTAAACTGTTCAATGAACTACAGGTTGTTGCGGGATTCTCCTTTTGAATCTGTTTTTGTGCAGCCTTCAGCGCATGACGCCGGCACATCACTTGGCGCCGCTTATTACATTTATAATACCATTTTGGGGAAAACCAGGAATTTCGTTATCAGACATGCCTATTGGGGACCTGAATTCTCAAATGAAGAGATAAAGGCCGAACTTGATCTTGATAAGTTGAAGTATGCTCATCACCGGGATATTGCAAAAAAATGCGCTGAATTAATTAATAATGGAAAGATTATCGGCTGGTTTCAGGGAAGGGCAGAATGGGGCCCGCGCGCATTGGGTAACAGAAGCATCCTGGCGAATGCAACGAGAGCCGATATGCAGGATATCGTTAACAAGTATGTAAAACACAGGGAAGATTTCCGTCCTTTTGCGCCTGCAGTATTGAAAGAATCGGTTAAAGATTTCTTTGAATTTGACCAGGAGTCGCCTTTTATGCTCTTTATTTGTGATGTCAAACCGGAGAAGAGAAAATTGATTCCTGCCGTTACCCATACAGACGGAACGGCGAGGATTCAAACGGTTGATTCTAAGTATAATAAACTTTTTTATGATGTTATTAAGAATTTTGGAGAGATTAGCGGCGTCCCTGTTGTGCTGAATACCTCATTTAATGTGGCAGGAGAGCCGGTAGTCACTACGCCAAAAGAGGCCATTCGCTGTTTCTTCTCAACCGGGATAGATTGTTTAATAATGGGAAACTACCTGCTGGAGAAATAAATCTACGCCACGAAGATGCGAAACCATAAAGGATATTTAAGTGTATATGTGGATTCGGCCTCCGGCCTTAATCCACCCTTATATTAACTACAACAAATTGGGAATGCTCCCTTATGGAGTGCATTGACCGTGTCAATGTCTATATAAAAACATCGACACGGTAGATGTACTCCAAATTTTCCAAAACATATATGATTCAATTACGTAATTTAAAAAGAAACCTTGCTAAATCAGTTACCCAGCCTGGCTATGCGCTGAAAGCATTAAGACAACGTTTGCTTTCTTATTTAACATACAGGATTCACGATGGACGCAGCTATTATCCGGAAACGGTTGATCTGTTTCTGACTTACAGGTGCAATCTTAGATGTAAGATGTGCGGCCAGTGGGGAGTGGCCGGTACATCTAAAGACATGTCGCCTGAAGAATTGAAGAGCGAATTATCACTTGATGAAATATATAAAATCATAAATGACATAAAGACATTCAAACCAAATGTGACACTTTTTGGCGGCGAGCCTTTAATGTATTCAAATTGGGAAAAGGTAGTTTCCCGCATAAAACAAGAGGGTATGCGCTGCAATATGATTACCAATGGAATATTATTAGAAAAGTATGCAAATTCTATAATTGATCTGGGAGTTGACGAAATTATCTTTTCACTGGATGGCCCTCGTGAAGTACATGACGAGGTGCGAGGAGCAAAAGGCACATTTGACAGGGCGTCCAGGGGCCTCAAATTAATTAGAGATATTAAAAGAAAGTCTGGAACAAGTAAACCTGTCGTAAGTATCTCAAGTACAATATTTGAGATAAATTATAAGCGTCTTGATGAGTTAATCAGCATTGCAGAAGAATTGATGGCAAGTACGATTACGTTTCATCACTTAATATTTTTAAGTCAAGAGAGGTATAACCAACACAATAATATCTTTAAGGGCTACTACGGGATGGTTTGTAATGATTGGAAAGGATTTGTAAGGGATAGTTTGCCTGATATTGATGTAGATTTTCTTATTCGAAAAATGGAAGATATTGAAAAAAGAGACTCTAAGGTAAAGATTGCCTTTTATCCAAATTTTACAGATGAAGAAGTAAGGAGGTATTATACTGAATTTGATTTTGTCTCTTCGGGTTATGGCAAAAGATGTCTCAGCCCCTGGATGGTCTCGTACATCTTTCCAGATGGTTCCGTACGGCCATGTCAATCGTTAAACTTCTCTGCCGGCAACGTCAGGGATAGTACTTTCAGTAGAATATGGAATAATGAAAAGTACATGCGTTTTAGAAAAATTACGAAAAAGGAAAAAAAGTATCCTGTATGTACAAGATGCACGGAATTATATAGATTTTAACTGATCTATAATATATTATCCAGCACTTTGAGAAATAAATATTAATACAAAATACAACTTCTTTAAATCCCCTTTTAAGAAGAAGGGGGTAAAATCGCCTTTAATGTACAATTACTTCAAGAATAATGTATAGAAAAAATTACCTATACCCAAGCCTTGCCCTGATCACCTTTACTTGCCTGTCTTTATTTAACTCAAATTTATTTGTGGATACCTGTTATGCCGAGAAATATACACTCATTCCAGGTGTTATACATATACATACGAACATAGGCACTGGCGGGCAGCCGCCGGAAGAAATTGTTAAGATTGCAAAAGAGAAAGGTATAAAGAGTATAGTTTTTACTGATCATGACACAATGAAATGGACATACGGGGTTCCGCCTTTAAGGAAGATTATTCAGAAAGTTGTAGACCAAAACTCCATACTTAAATATGGGGCGGCAAATTATATCAACACAATCGAAGAATTAAATAAGAAATATCCTGATATGCTTATACTTCATGGCGCCGAAGCAATTCCTTTCTATTATTGGCAAGGAAGTTTTTTTAAAAACAATCTGGCCCTGGTAAATGGCAATAAACACATCATGGTATTTGGGCTGGAAACTCCTTCAGATTACAAAAATCTCCCGTCAGTGGGAAACGGGTTTCCTGGCGAATTTGACATTGAAAGTATTTTCAACTTGTGGCCTGTTAGTTTCTTTTTACTGGGATGGCTGTTCATCTCATTTCGTAAAAAGACATCCTCAACAAAAAATGGAAGTTTCGAAGAAAGAGGGAACAACAAGATACCAGGTTTAATATGTTTCTTTGTAGGGGCTGTTTTTCTGGTGAATAACTTCCCATTTAAGACACCCATTTATGACCAGTATCACGGGGAACAGGGAGTGGGGCCATACCAGCACCTTATTGATTATGCAAATGAACATAATGCACTAACATTCTGGGCACATCCGGAAGTAGAAAGATCTATGGAAATCGGCAAAACTAAAATCATATCGTCACCTTACGAGAAAGATCTCCTTAATACATTTAATTATACAGGAATAGCAGTCCTTAGTGAGGGGATGAGGCGTGTCGGGCCGCCAGGCGGAATTTGGGATCAGATTTTACTGGAATATTGTTCAGGAAAGAGAAAGAAGCCTGTCTGGGCAATTGGAGAGGTTGACTATGGAGGACACGAATTCCCGATTGATGAGACACAGACAGTCTTTCTCTTAAAAGAAAAAAACAATAAAGAAATACTGAATGCACTTAGGACTGGTAAGATGTACGCCGCTATGGGTTCTGTTAATGCGCTTAGTTTGAACAGTTTCGTCGTTGAAGATGTAGATAGTGGAAAACTGGCCTTTATGGGAGATGAAATAACTATCACAGGCAGACCTCGCATAAGAATTGTTGTAACTGTCGATGGTTCTAATGAATCATCCCCGCCTGAACGACGTAGTCGGGCAGGTGAATATGAAGAAAGGGGGTTTAATATAGATTTGATAAGAAACGGGACTGTTATTAAGACATTTGAAACAGATGGCCCGGTAGACATAGCTTACGATGATGATTACTATAATCCTAATGAAAAAATCTATTATCGCCTGGCTATAGATACAAGCTACCTGTTCAGAGGTATAGTAACCAACCCTATTTTTGTACAGTTTGAAGAAAAACAATAAAGGTTTCAAACCTTAAATGTGAAGCCAAAAAAGATCAGGATAGTAAACATAATTACTCGCATGGAACTTGGCGGACCTCCAATATTAGTGCTCGACATACTACAGCATTTAGATAAGGAGCGTTTTGAAAGCACTATAGCAACAGGCATTACTATTGATCGTAAATATGATATGATAGGATTTGCCAGAGACAAGAATATCAGGATTTTTGCCATGCCGTCACTGGTAAGAGACATCCACCCTCTCAAAGACATAAAAGCCCTCATAAAACTGGCCATCTTTCTAAAAAAAGAGAAATTTGATATTGTTCACTGTCACACGTCAAAAGGTGGATTCATTGGACGTCTTGCCGCTAAGCTGGCAGGAGCAAAAATAATTATTTACTCACCACATGGAGATATCTTTGAGGGTTACTTTTGTAAATTAGCTACAGATTTCTTTATATTGCTTGAAAAGTTTGCCGCACGATTTACCGATAAGATCATAAATCTGACTAAAATAGAAATAGAGAGATTTCTTGAACACGGCATTGGCACAAGGCATCAACTAAAACAGATTTATAATGGCATTAATATAAAATACTACGAACGCGCAATGACCTCAAACCTGAAAAAAAGGGATGAGTTCGGTTTGGGTAAAGATGATTTTGTGTGCGCTACTGTTGGCAGATTGGTACCTGTTAAGGGCCATACATATTTAATAAAAGCCATTCAAAAAGTGGTAAAGGTAATACCGGAAGCAAAATTTCTTTTTGTGGGTGATGGCGAGTTAAAGTCAAAACTGTCAGAAGAAATCAAGTCTTATGATTTACAGAGAAATATATTTTTACTTGGAGCTCGTAACGATATAGCAACAATTCTGAGCTGCATTAATGTCTTCCTCCTTCCTTCTCTTAACGAGGGATTTGGAATGGCACTTATAGAGGCAATGGCTGCAAGAAAACCAGTCATAGCAACAAATGTTGGTGGAGTGCCTGAGGTTATTATAAATGGAACGACTGGTATTCTTGTGCCCTCTAAAGATCCGGAAGCATTTTCATCGGCCATAATCAAACTATATAATAATCCTGAAATGTCTTTAGAAATGGGATTAGCAGGATATAGCAGGGCAAGAAACCTGTTTGACATTAAAACAACTGTGCGTGAATTTGAAGACTTATATAGTAAATTGATAAAGGAAAAAGGGGTTGCCTGATTTCGGGAAATCTTTCTGAAGAATATTCTGACAAAAAAAGCAAGAAATTCCCGACCTGCAAACTAATAGAGAAACATATGCTTGTCGCAATTCATCAACCACAATACCTGCCCTGGTTAGGCTATCTTGATAAGATTGATAGAGCAGAAATATTTGTAATATTGGATAATGTTCAATTCAAAAAGAATGAATGGCAAAATCGTAACAGGATAAAGACTGCTCAAGGCTGGCAGTGGATTACGGTACCTGTCTTATATAAGTTTCCGGAAAAGATTAATGAAGTAAGGATTAACAATAATACAAACTGGAACAAAAAACATCTTCACGCACTGATTACTAATTATTCAAAATCGCCGTATTTTGCTGATTATAAAAGGTTTTTTGAAGATATCTTCAGCCACAGTTGGGAACGCCTTGTCGACATAAACATAGAGATAATCAAATTTTTAATTGGCACTTTAGAACTCAAAACCAAACTTGTAATGGCATCCGACTTAAAACTGAGAGAAGAGCCGACAGAACGCTTGATTGATATTTGCAAAACTCTAAATGGCAGTAAATACCTGGCAGGAAGGGATGGCAGTAAATACATGAATTTAGAAATATTCGATAAAGAGGGTATAGAGATTATCTTTCAGGATTTCAAACACCCGGTATATAACCAATTATATGGGGATTTTGAACCAGGCATGTCCGCCATTGACTTATTGTTTAACTGCGGAGATAAAAGTCTTGAAATATTAAGGGGTAAACAAGCTGGTTTAAAACCTAAGTTTTAGCCTTCAGGGATTTCATCAATCTTTGCGGCAAGGATGAAGTCGCTTTCTGTAAGGCCGTCAATCTTGTGAGTCCATGTCTTAATACCGGCTTTTCCCCATGTCAGGAAGATATCCGGGTGATGCCCTTGCTCTTCGGCAATCTCTCCCACTTTGTTTACAAATGCAAGCGCCTTGACAAAATTTGGGAATTTATACGTCTTAGTAATATGATGTTCATCAATTACGTCCCATCCATCTACTTGTTCTTTAAGTTGTTCCAGCTCCTCTCCCTTTAAGGGCGGCACTCCTCCCTTACATGGTATACATTCTCTTCTTGCAAGTGACATTTCCCGGCTCCTTTCATAAAAATCAGTAAAAATACATCTTTAATGAAACGATATACTAATCCTGCCTCTGTCCTCTAAGCTTTGTCCAGGTTAGCCCTAAATATTCATGAATAGCCATTTCTGCCTTTTCAAGATTATATGTACTTGGGAAGAAAGAATAAGGACTTAATCCTTGTTCTTCGCTAACGCTGTGGCCTATAGGGGATGGGATGGGATTCATGCCAAGTTTTTTAAACAGAGCCATCGACCTGGGTATATGGGAGGCTGTCGTTACTAATACAAATGGTTCATTACCAACTATGGGCTTAATAAATCTGGCTTCGTCTTTTGTATCTTTTGATTTGGATTCAAGGATTATATCTCTTTCAGGAACGCCTATTTCCATTGCAACACGTGCCATTATTTCCGCATCGGAAACCGGATCAAAAACACCTCCTCCTGACAAAAGAAGCTTCGCACCAGGATATTTTTTATAGATTCGAATTCCTTCCATCAGCCTTACCAGCGAACTTCTACTTATCTGGCTTATCAGTGGTAATTCAGGATCTGAGGTGTGTCCTCCTCCGAGAACGACAACAAATTTTATGATAGATCCATCCTCTGCTTTTTGTACTGCTGCTGAACTTCTTATTTCAAACGAATTGTATTGCCTTTCAAGTGGCCTGAGAAGTCTATCAGGTATAACACTGTAACTGAATAAAGTTAAAAGAATCACACCAACCGACACCAGTATCTTTCCCGCTTTCTGTTTAGTCGTAAACCATAGCAGGTATAGCCCCAGAAAGAAAAGCAAAAGACTCAAAGTCAGTGGAGACAGGAAAACTGAAATAATCTTTTTGAGAATAAACATTTATATTAAAATTTGTATTATGTTGTTAAGTAAATTGCTTATTAGCCTGAACCGTCCATCAAATTCATACTAATGCTAACTCTGAATAAAATCAATTTATATTTTCCCCGTATAACTACCAGGCACCTCGGTTACAACTTGACATTATATGATGGCAGGTGTATTTTAAGAAACCGTTCAATTTAATAGCCGAGGCATCTTGCCTCGGAAAGAAACCGTATATATAAGGAAATAAGATGCCTTTTTCAACCCCTATGATGAAGCAGTATATGAGCATAAAGAGGAAAAATGCGGACGCATTGTTGTTCTTCCGCATGGGGGATTTTTATGAGATGTTCTATGATGACGCCAGGATTGCGGCGAAGGTTCTGGGCATTACTTTGACTTCGAGGTCCAAGGGGGAGAAGGCAGTGCCCATGGCCGGCATACCTTACCATGCGGCAGGGGCTTATATTCCAAAGCTGATAAAGGCGGGATATAAGATTGCTGTTTGTGAACAACTGAAGAATGGCGCCGAAAAGAATGATTCTAAAGCGGGCACAAAAGAAATAGTTGAGCGGGATGTCGTAAGGGTTATCACTCCAGGCACGCTTACCGAAGACACAATGCTGGACGATAAAGACAACAATTATCTTTTATCTCTATTCTTAAATGATGATAAGTTCGGTTTGTCATGGGTAGATATCTCGACCGGGAAATTCATGGTGCAGGACGTTAACAAGAGTAGTTTACTGGATGAACTGACGAGGATAAATCCATCTGAGTGTATTATCCCTGAGAATATTGCTTTTAATGAGTTTGATCTTTCGGAAAGAATATCTGCAGATTTTAATGCTATGGTTACGCGTCGTTCAGATTGGGAGTTTTCACGCGAAACTGCATATCAGAAACTTATTGACCATTTTTGTACCGCTTCGCTGGAGGGATTTGGATGCGAAGATATCGGCCCGTCTCTGAGCGCTGCGGGCGCCTTGATTAACTACCTTAACGAAACACAAAAGACATCACTTGCTCACATTAATAAGATTGAGAAGTATTCAAGCCATAATCGCCTGATCCTGGACCACTCCACACAGCAAAGCCTGGAACTGGTCAGGACTGCGAGGACACACCAGAAGGAAGGTTCATTATTGAGCGTAATAGATCGTACAAAGACCCCTATGGGCGGCAGGTTGATAAAGAGCTGGCTGGTAAGCCCGCTTTGTGTATCCGGCGATATAAATGTCAGACAGGATGGTGTTGAGGAGCTATATAACAATAAAAATCTGTGCAGGGAGGTTCGTAAATTTTTAGGAGATGTTTATGATATTGAAAGGATATCAGCGAAGATCAACTTTGGCCGCGCCAATGCAAGAGACCTTATCTCTCTGAAACAATCCATATCTCTTTTGCCAAAATTAAAGTCAGAGGTTTCTGTCTGCAATTCGTCTATTCTAAAATTATGCCATGAAACATTGGATGTTTTAGAAGAAGTAAGGGTACTTATAAACACAGCCATAGTGCCTGAGCCGCCGCAGTCTGTTCGTGATGGTGGAATTATACTGGAAGGTTATGATCATGACCTGGATGAGTTGAGAAATATCAGTAGAAACGGAAAGAGCTGGATTGCCGCCTTTCAGTCACAAGAGACAGACAGGACAGGTATAAGTTCATTAAAGGTGGGGTACAATAAGGTCTTCGGGTATTATATCGAGATAACTAATGTACACAAAGACAGGATCCCGGAAACTTATATTCGCAAGCAGACCCTTAAGCATGCCGAAAGGTACATTACGCCTGAACTAAAGGAATACGAGACCAAGGTGCTTACTGCGGATGAAAGGGCAAAGGATATGGAGTACGAAGCTTTTCAGAGAATCAGGGAAGAAGTGAGCGCCTATACTGAACGTATGCAGAAGACGGCCGATGTTATTGCACATTTAGACGGCCTTTCAACGCTTGCGAATATTGCTGCCGAGAACGGGTATACAAGGCCTGAAATATCAGACGGACTTAATCTCCGGATTATTGACGGACGACACCCTGTCCTGGATAAAACCTTAATGGCAGAGAAGTTTGTGCCTAATGATATTGATATTAACGGAACAGATAAACAGATCATGGTCATAACGGGGCCTAACATGGCAGGGAAGAGCACGTATATTCGCCAGGTGGCTCTGCTCGTGCTCATGGCGCAGATGGGCAGTTTTATTCCTGCAAAGGAGGCAGCGATAGGGGTTGTTGACCGTATATTCACGAGAGTGGGGGCAATGGATGAGCTGGCAAGGGGCCAGAGCACGTTTATGGTGGAGATGAATGAGGCTGCAAATATATTGAATAATGCGACAAAACGCAGCTTGATAATACTCGATGAGGTCGGGCGAGGCACTAGTACCTTTGATGGTGTAAGCATTGCGTGGGCATTGACAGAATATATATATGAGCGCCTTAAGGCGAGGACACTGTTCGCCACCCATTATCACGAGCTTACCGAGCTGGCCTTACTCTTTCCGGGCATCAGAAACTACAACATTGCGGTAAGGGAGTGGGAGGATGAAATAATCTTCCTGAGAAAGATTGTTGAGGGTGGCGCTGACAAGAGTTATGGTATCCATGTTGCAAGACTGGCCGGAATGCCCGGAGAGGTGATTCAAAGGGCGAAGGTGATACTTGCCAATCTTGAAGCCGAGACACTGGACATGGACGGCAAACCTAAATTTGCGTCTATCAAGAGAGAAAGAGACAATAAGCCGAAACAACTTACCCTTTTTAATCCACCTCAGAATTTAGTGATTGAAGAGATAAGGAATATTGACACTTCAAAAATCACACCGATTGAAGCGCTCAATAAGCTTCATAAGCTGAAAGAGAAATTGGAAGAATAGACAAAATATTGGACGCTGATAGACGCAGATGAGCGCAGAAAAGACCTTGCTTTCGGGAGGGAAAACCCCTTTGTTGGTTCAGGCTTGTAGCCTGAATCTAATGTTTTAAACAAAACGACGCTTTAATATCTTTTATCATAAAAATCTGCGTTTATCCGCGTCCCATCTAACCATGAAAATTGAAACATTCACAATCCCAAAGCAGAACAAAGAGATATTCATAAAGCCCGCTTACGAAGACATTCCCGGATTGATCAGTTTAAATAAGGAAAGATTTAAATCCTACGATTTTGACATAAACAGCATACCTTTTTCCGGATTCCGTGAACAGGTTCGATCCGAGACCTTAAAAAAGGCCGGAGAATATACTGAAAAGATATGGTCCCTTTGCTCAAACCTGAATATATCCAGCACAGAGAAATTGTCTTGTATTAATGATTCTTATGCTCCGGACAAGGACATAACAGAGACCGGACACTCCCCGATCCTTGCACACCCCGGCGTGCTTATAAAGCATGGTCTCATTAACAGTATCGCGAAAAAGGTGAATGGTATCGGGGTAAATATGATAGTTGATAATGATGCCTGTCATGATAATTGCTTAAGCATTCCAGACATAAACGGCATGGATTCTTCTGTGGAAAGGATAGAATTCCTCTCCAGTCTATACAATCTCGCCTTTGAAGAGATCAAATATACTGATTCAACACAACTGTTGTCCTTTAAAGAAGGTGTTTTAAAGGCTCTGCATAATCCTGATATGAAGAAGACGTTTGAGGATTTCATAAATATAGTAATAAACCTTTCCGGACAAACGCAGCAATTTAGTGATTTATTTACCTATGCAAGGCACGCATTCTTATTAAGATTTGGGATCTGTAATTTAGAAGTTCCTGTCTCTCTTATAAGCGAGACAGAGCCTTTCTTAAATTTCTTTCTGCACATAACGGCGAATGCGAGGAGTTTTGTTGATATCTATAATGCAAAACTTAGGGAATATCGCAGATTAAAGAAGATAAGTTCTAAGGCCAATCCCCTGCCTGATCTCATGGAAAAAGGATATGTGGTGGAGTTGCCATTCTGGATATGGAGAGAGGGCAAATCACGGAAGAACCTTTTTGCATCTGTAGCAAACAACAGGCGCATAAGCATAATATGCGAGAATAAGATAGTTACCCATTTTGATTTTGGTGAAAACTGTAACTCATCAGGAAATCTGGAAAGATTGAAGGATTTGATAAATACAGGCATAAAATTCCGTCCGAAGGCGATAGTCAACACCATGTACTCAAGGATGTTTTTCTCTGATCTCTTTATTCACGGGATTGGCGGGGCAAAATACGATCTGGTTACAGACGAAATCATAAGAGAGTTCTTTGGTGTAGAGCCTCCCGCGTATGCAACCGTTTCGGCAACCCTGCATCTGCCGTATAAGCCATTTAATGTTTCTAATGACGATGTTATAGCGCTGAAACACGTCATCAAAGATATGGATTATAATCCGGACAGATATGCTTCCGGCGAGATCATGGAAGACGCAGGGATGGAGTCTATGGTAAGTGAAAAAAAAGAGCTGATAGCCAGAGAAGCTCACAATAGTGAAGAAAGGCATCGGTCATTTGACAGATTAAGAGAACTTAATGCCCTGATGAAGGAAAAGATCAGGCCATTAATTAAAGAGAAGGAAAAGGAACAGGAAGATTTGGAGAAAAGATTAAGGTACAATTCTATTGTAACCAACAGGGAATATCCTTTTTGTATTTATCCTGAATTAATGCTACGTGAACTATTTAAATTAACTCATTTCACACAGTACAAATGAAATAACCTGCTATGTCACAAAATACCGCATGATTTCAACTATTAT
>MHZA01000141.1 GCA_001828595.1 Planctomycetes bacterium RIFCSPLOWO2_12_FULL_40_19 | reverse complement strand
TTTGCCATTTTTCCCGGCCAGTTTAATGAAAGGCAGTATGCTGTCTGTCCCCAGGAAAGGGTTGACAGTAACAGCATCTACTTCAAAAGAGTTTTCTCTCGGGTCATTAGATTCAGGAATGCCTAAATGCGCATTAGCGTATGCTTCTGCGGTGTGAGGGACGTCTCCCCTTTTTATGTCTCCAATGACTATCAGGTTTTTTTTTTAGCGTATTTAATTGTGTCGGAATACGCTATAAGCCCCAGTGGGCCGAGCATTTCATAAAAAGCAATTTGGAGTTTCACGATTCCCACGTGTTTGTGAATTATATTGATTATCTGTTTGTTGAAGTCGAGGATTGCTCTGGCGGCATTGTTGAGGTTGTTTCCCCTTTTTTTAAAAGCAGCTTTCTTTATTTCTAAAGGGATAAATTCCAGTTGTGGATCAAGCCCCACAACAGAACAACTGTCCTTTTTATCAATGGTTGTTATCAGTTGATTTATAAAACTTTTCATAAATGCTTAAAGACCTGGTCAAGTATAGAGAATTAGTAGTCTAAAAAGTTTTTGATTAATCCCGGCCCCTCCACAGTCAGGAAAGATTCTGGATGGAACTGTACTCCTTCCAAAGGAAATTCTTTGTGTCTTATACCCATTACTTCATCTTCATCTGCAAACGCTGTTATTTCGAATGAATCCGGCAGTGTTTCTTTTTTTATGATAAGAGAATGATAACGAGTGGCTTCAAAAGGGTTGGTTAATCCCTTGAATATTGTTTTGTTGTCATGATGTATCATAGATGTTTTGCCATGCATTATTCTTCTTGCCCGGATAATCTCGGCTCCGAATGTAAATGCAATGCATTGGTGTCCCAGGCAAACACCTAATATTGGCACTTTTCCTGCAAAATTTTCAATTACAGAGTTAGATATGCCCCCTTCTTTTGGGGTGCATGGCCCGGGTGAAATAATTATGTGACTTGGATTCTTATTTTCAATCTCCGCAATAGTAATCTTGTCATTTCTGACTACCTCTATGCTCGCACCGAAAGCTCCTATCTGCTGTACGAGATTGTAAGTAAAAGAATCATAATTATCTATTAATAATACCAATTTAAGACTGTATTGATTTTATTAGTTATAGGGTTAAAGAAACTTAGTTTTTTGTTGTTTTTCTTCCGTGATTTCTCATGTTGATAAAAGCAAAGTAAGTTTATCAGAAAAAAAATGTATGTCAAATGCTTAATCTTAATAAATTGCCTTGTAGAAACTACTTAGAGAAATCAGGGAACAAAAATGCGCTTGACAAAAAAGCAATTCTTGTTATTATCACACTTTAGGAAAGAATGGAAGTGGTTTGCTTTTAAAACCTTAGAAAAGTTTGATAATATCTGTACAGCCTTGAGTATGTTCCTAACACGTTTAATAACATTATCTTGTGTCATTGGGGTTGATGAGAATTCGATGAGATAGCTTAATTGAAGTAAGCACTAGAGGTCTTCGAATAATTGGAGCTATTCAGGTTGTTACAGAAAAAGTGGGAGTTTGCCCACTTTTTTTTTTGAGAACATTAGAAGGATGTTAAATGGATAAAGAAAGCTTGTTAAGGTTGGTTGACTTATTACATAAAGACAAAGATATCGACAAAGACATTGTGTTTCAGGGTATCGAATCCGCTCTGGAATCTGCTGCGAGAAAACATCTGAAAACCAGCGAGGTGATTTCAATTAAGATTAACAGGGCGACGGGAGAGATCACTGCAATGCAGGGGGAGCAGGAAATAGACCTTTCTGATCTGGGAAGAATAACCGCTCAGACTGCCAAACAAGTGATAATTCAGAAGATTAAGGAAGCAGAAAGGGATGTTATTTATGATGAATATGTAGACAGAAAGGGCACAATTGTAAGCGGTATAGTACAACGCTTTGAAGGGCCGACTATAGTTATAAATCTCGGTAAGACAGAAGGGTATCTTCCAAAGTCAGAGCAAATCAGCAATGAATACCATCGTTCAGGGGGAAGGATAAGATGTATTGTTACAGACGTGAAAAAGGTGGGCCATAAAGTTAAAATTTTACTCTCAAGGACCCATTCAGGGTTTGTAAGACAACTTTTCGAGTTGGAAGTACCTGAAATACCTGAGAATATAGTTGAAATAAAGGGACTGGTGAGGGAGGCCGGCTACAGGACTAAGATTGCCGTATTCTCTGAAGATCCTAATGTGGATTGTGTAGGTGCATGTGTAGGTGTGAGAGGGACGAGGATTAAAAACATTGTGGACGAATTGAACGGAGAGAAGATAGATATTATTCGTTGGGATGATGATCTGGAAGTCTTTATACCTAATACCCTTAAACCGGCGGAAGTTACCGGAATTTTGCTATCACCAGAAAATCAGGTTGCAACTGTAGTAGTTCCGAACGATCAGCTTTCATTGGCTATAGGTAAAAGAGGGCAGAATGTAAGACTTGCGTCAAAGTTGGCAGGTTGGGACATTGATATAATCACAGAGGTAGAGTTGGAACGTGAGCGCGAGCGTGAGGAAGCTGACAGCTCAACTAAGCAGGTTGTCAAAGGGACAATGTTAAATAACGATACTGATAGCGAAAAAATCGAAGAAGGTGCGTTAAATAAAGAAACCGATAGTGAAGAAATCGAAGAAGCAATGTCAAATAAAGATGCTGGCAGTGAGGAAATCGAAAAATAGGCATAAGTAAAAGGTGCCGCAGGGAGTCTTTTTTTGTTATGGTAAGAATAAATAAACTTGCAAAAGATTTGGGTTTCAAAAACAGCTTTTTAATAGAAAAGTGTCAGGAGTGTGGTTTTGTAAATATTAAACACCATGCAAATGCTTTGACAGATGAACAGGTGGACATGTTGCGTAGTAAGCTGGTAAAAGGGGCGGAGCAAGATGTTTCTGTTAAAGAGAAACCTGTCACTCCCAAGGTCGTTAAGGCAGGCGCTGAAAAGAAAAGTAAAGCCTCTGTTAAGGCTGCGTCTAAGGAAACTGAAGTAACCGTACGGAGACGAATACCACCCTGGAAACAAAGGGCAAGGGAAGAATTAATAAAGGGAAGATGGAAAGAGGTTACAAAGGTTTCTCCACAAAAAAGGCCCAAAAGATTTGAAAAACATACAAAGGTAGCTCCTAAAGTTACCAGCCTTGTCCAGCCGAAGGAAAAAGAAGAAAAGATCATAATAGAGTTGCCTGCCTCAGTTAAAGATGTGTCAGCGGCTTTGGGTGTAAAATCTGGAGAGATAATATCAAAGCTGCTGATTGGACATAATATTTTTGCTACTATAAACCAGTCTTTAGATGGCGAGATCATTGAAATGATAGGTATTGAGTATGGTGTTGAGGTTGAGTTGAAACAGGCGAAAGAAGATGAAGAAGAATTCTCACTTGAAGAGACGGTTGACAAAGCGGAAGATTTAAAGGCGAGGGCCCCTATAGTAACATTTCTTGGCCATGTAGACCATGGAAAGACTTCCCTGCTTGATAGTATCAGAAAGACTGATACTGCATCTTTAGAATCCGGTGGAATTACGCAGCACATAGGCGCTTACCGTGTTGACACAAATGGGAAATCTGTTGTTTTTCTGGATACTCCGGGACATGAGGCTTTTACGGCTATGAGGGCAAGGGGGGCAAACGTTACAGACCTGGTTGTGTTGGTAGTTGCGGCTGATGATGGAGTAATGCCGCAAACAGAAGAAGCTATTAATCATGCGCGTGCGGCTAATGTACCGATTGTAGTGGCTATAAATAAGGTAGATAAACCGGAAGCAAACGTATTAAAGGTAAAACAACAGTTGGCATCGTTAGATTTAAATCCTGAAGATTGGGGTGGAAAGGTGCAAATGATAGAAACCTCAGTTGTTACTAAAAAAGGACTTGATGCTCTGCTGGATGGATTATTATTGGAAGCGGAGATTTTGGAGTTAAAGGCTGTTTCCAAGAAACCTGCCAGGGGTATCGTTCTGGAGGCACATGTCCACGAAGGTAGAGGTGTCATTGCAAACCTGTTAGTGAGAGAGGGTACTCTTCGGCAAGGTGACATTGTTCTGTGTGGCCAGACATATGGTAGAGCAAGAGCGTTATATAATGATCGTGGAAAAGTGATAAAAGAAGCCGTGCCGTCAACGCCAGTTGCGATATCAGGGTTGTCAACTTGTCCGGAGGCGGGTGATAAATTTTACGTTATTAAGGATATTCAAAAGGCCAGAGAAATTGCGTCGAAAAGAGAAAGAAAGATTCGAGAAGTGACACTGTCTGGCCAACAACATATTACATTAGAAAATTTGTATAAAAAGATAGAAGAAGGACATATTAAGGAAATTAAGATAATCTTGAAAGCTGATTTTAAGGGTTCAGTTGAGGTGCTTAAAAAATCATTGGAAAAAATTTCTAATAAGGAAGTTAGAACCAGAATATTACATAGTGGTGTTGGCGGGATTACAGAGACGGATATTTTGCTTGCGGATGCTTCTGATGCAGTAGTGATTGGGTTTCACGTTGTTCCTGAAGATAAGGCAAAGACACTTGCAGAAGCGTGTGGAGTGGACGTGCGATTATATAAAGTTATATATGATGCCATAAACGATATAAAAGCTGCTTTAGAGGGAATGTTGACCCCTGATAAAGTTGAACACACTCTTGGAAGCGTAGAAGTAAGAAAGATCTTTAAGGTGTCGAAGGTAGGCAATATTGCCGGCTGTTATGTGAAGAGTGGCAAGATATTGCGTAATTCCATGGTAAGGCTGATACGAGACAGCGTAGTTTTATATGATGGTAAAATTGCGACATTGAGAATAGTCAAGGAAGATTCAAAAGAAGTAAGGGCAGGATATGAATGTGGTATTAAGATTGCGGGATTTGATGACATAAAAGTGGGAGACGTAATAGAATCTTATGAAATTAAGCATGTTGCACGTACCTTGAATTAAGGAATGACTCACACAGGGCATTAGTTAAGATTCTGAGAAGAATTATTATGGTTGTAGGGATTTTAAGCATTAAAGTTGTAATGAGAAGTTCACGCTCTTTAAAAGACAAACGACGTATAATTAAAAGTTTAAAAGACAGGATCAGAAACAAGTTCAATGTTTCGGTTTCTGAAACGGATGAGCAGGACAATCATAAGTGTTCGAATATTGGTGTTGCTATGGTGGGAACAGACAGGCAATATGTTAATAGCAGCTTATCATCACTTATAAACTCCTTTCGTCTTTTTCCACAGATAGAATTAGTTGATTATGAGTTGGACTTGATTTAATTATACAGGATTATGACGAGAAGATTTGAAAAGGTTAGAGGGGTAATCGAACAGGAGATCAGTAAGGTTATTTTGTACAGGCTGCAAGACCCCAGGATAAATCTGGTAACCGTAACAAGAGTAGAACTTTCTCCTGACCTTAGAATGGCGAAGGTCTATGTTGCAATCCAGGGTGATGAACCATCACAAAAAAAGACTTTAAATGCCCTGAAGCATGCAAAGGGATATATACAGTCTGAAATGGCCTCACATTTGAAATTGAAAAATACGCCGTCGTTGACTTTTTATCTGGATGAGGCAAGAAAGAAGAGCGGCCATGTTCTAGAACTAATAGAAAAAGCGATTAACGAAGAAAAGAATATTGCAGAAAACAGGGGCAGTGAGATTATGGAGAAGTTGAAATTCGGTATACCAAAAGGAAGCTTGCAGGAAGCTACAATTGGCATGATGAAGAATGCAGGTTACAGGGTTTATGTAAGCAGTAGATCATACTATCCGACAGTTGATGATGATGAATTATCGGTAAGATTAATTCGCCCGCAAGACATGTCTCGTTATGTTGAAAAAGGGATTATAGATGCCGGCCTCACAGGCCAGGATTGGGTGGAAGAAGCCGGTTCTGATGTTAGATGTGTTGAAAAGTTGGTGTATGCAAAGCAAAAATTAACAACAGTCCGTTGGGTTTTTGCTGTGCCGGAGGACTCTCCTGTTAAATCAGTGGAGGATCTGCAAGGGAAGAGGATATCAACTGAACTTGTAAACGTTACAAAAAGGTATCTTGAAGAGAGGAATATTCATGCTGAGGTTGAGTTTTCACATGGCGCTACAGAGGCAAAGGCGCCAGACCTTGTTGATGCAATTGTAGAGTTGACAGAGACCGGCAGTAGTTTAAGAGCTAATAATCTTCGCATTATTGATACTGTAACAGAATCTGCCACGGTATTCATTTCTAACCATAAGTCATGGGAAGATCCGTGGAAAAAGCAGAAGATGGAAAACCTGGCAATATTATTTCAGGGAGCCATAATTGCACGTGAAAAGGTTGGGTTAAAGATGAATATTTCAAACGAGGGCTTGAATGCCTTGTTAGAGAAATTACCTGCTTTGCGAACTCCTACTATTTCTCCGCTTTCAGGCAACGCAGGATATGCTGTAGAAACAATACTGGATGAATCAGTGGTTAGAAACATTATTCCTGAATTGAAACGAGTTGGTGCGGAAGGTATAATTGAATATCCACTCAATAAGGTTATACTTTAGATAAAAAAGGTGGATTCACTTCGTTTAATATTATATTCTGTCTTTCATAAGAGAAACACACACCTATTGAGGCATTGCATGTCGAAAACAAAAATTATAGTTTTATTATTTTTTGTATACGCTTTTGCATTCCTGTGTGAAACAACTTTAGCAGAATCCAGGAAAAACAGAGAAAATGATTTCTTGTTGCGTAATGGAACGCAGGCTTACGTGGACTTTTGTACTGGATTTTATCTAATGTTGGACCGTCGTTGGGAAGAGGCAATAGTGTTTCTTGAGAAAACATTACAGTCAAATCCAAATGCTGAAAAAATACATAATTATTTAGCTACGTGTTACTTCCAGTCGAATAAAAAGGAAAAAGCTTTGTTTCATATTGAAAAGATTGCACAACTAAAACCTGATGATTTTAGTATTCATTATACACTTGGAAATATATATGCAAGTGAAGGTAATGAAAAAGGAGCTATTTCAGAATACGAACGTGCTGATTCTTCTGTAATGGATGGAGTTGACAAGGTCTTTGTATCTGACATGCTGCATCGCCTGGCAAATAGTTATATCAAAAATGGTGACATAGAAAATGCAACGAATGTATATAAAAAGATACTTGATCTAGAATTGACAGATGAGCCTGTCAAAATCCACTTCAAGCTTGGCCAGATTTACGTTGAAGCAAAGAAAATTAATGAAGCAATAAATGAGTTTATTAAGGCCAGGGAAGCTAGTCCTCATTCTGAGCCTATAATTTTTTATCTTGCTTTGTGTTACGAGGAGTTGGAAGATTATGATAATGCAATTGCGGCATTCGAATCTTTTATTGAATATGATTCTGATGCCTGGCTTATGCGCATTAATTTGTCAAATATTTATGAAAAGATAAAACAATATGAGAAAGCAGAATTAGAGAGGGAAAAGGTCTTTGGAATATTGAAAGAGAGTGTAAGCAAAGGAAGTAAAAGTTTGGGGGAGTATACTACGTTAAGTCAAATCTTCCAGAGGAAGGGTAAAGATAAAGAAGCTATCGAGACGCTGGAAACGGCAATTTCGATTGTAATAAATAATAAAGATGATGAGGCCCTGAAAGAGGTTCGTTTCATGCTGGCTAATATATACTATGAGATGAATGATCATAAAAATGTAGTAGAGGAATTAGAGAAGGTTTTGCAGATGGACCCTGATTACCATCAGGCAAATAACTTTCTGGGTTATTTTTTTATTGAAAAAGGAGAACAGTTAGACGAGGCTTTAAGTTTGATAGAAAAGGCTTTAAGTATTGAGCCTGAAAATGGCGCATATCTTGATAGTTTGGGTTGGGCATATTATAAATTAGCGGAAGAAGAAGACGGTGGAAAGATAATGTTAGCGTTGCAGAAACTAATTGAGGCATCAAAATTCGCTGAAGACCCGGAAATTATGGGTCATATAGGAGATGTGTATTATTCTCTTGGTTTCTGGGAAATGGCACAGATCCAATGGGAGACAGCCTTAAAGTCATGGGAAAAGTCGGCGTCAGAGGTCTCTCCACATTTAAAGCATAAAACTGCCCGCGAGTTGAAAGCTAGAAAAGTGGTTCAAAATAAACTTGAAAAGCTTCAATATCTGAAGATGGTAGAAAACTCAACGGAAAAGTTGAAATCAGGAGAGAGAGTTGCCAGAAATCATATTAAATAACAATAGAATTTGGTAATTACGTATATAAAGTAAGGTAAAAAGTAATGTCAGGACATTCCAAGTGGTCAACTATAAAACATAAAAAGGGTGCAGCAGATGCGAAGAGAGGGAAGATATTTTCCAAACTTGCCAAGGCCATTACTTCTGCGGCCAGACAGGGTGGCGGCAATCCAGAAATGAATTTAAAATTACAGTATGCTATTGATAAAGCTAAATCTGAGAATATGCCCAAGGATAATATTGAACGTGCAATACTTAAGGGTACAGGAGAACTGAGCGGAGATGCAGTGTTTTATGAAAGTCTTTATGAAGGTTATGGATCTAACGGTGTTGCTGTACTGGTGGAGATATTAACTGACAATAAGAACAGGACTGCGGCAGAGATAAGAAAGATATTTGAAAAATCCGGAGGAAATCTTGGAGAGTCCGGTTGTGTTTCATGGATGTTTCAGAAAAAGGGATTGATAAGTGTTAACATTAGCGAAATAGATGAGGATAAGTTGATGGCGCTTGTTCTTGATGCGGGGTGTGAAGATTTACAAACAATAGATGGAATGTATCAGGTTGACTGTGAAACTAAGGACTTTAATAATATTAAAAAAATGTTACAGGATGAAGGTGTTAAAATAGAATTAGCTGAGATTAGTTGGGTCCCCAGTACCTTTATCGAGCTGGATGAGGCAAAAGGCAGTAACATTGTCTCCCTGATGGAAAGATTAGAGAATCATGATGATGTTCAGAATGTTTATGCTAATTTTTCTCTTCCGAAAGATATGTTGGCCGAATTATAAGTTTCCAAAAATAAAAACTCATTAAGATTGACGAGTTTCTTTTCCCACTACTAAATTATTCTTCCTCGATCCCTCTTTCTTTTCCTTTTTAAGGTTTAGTAGCTCAAGAATTTGATCGGCTTCCAATACTTCATCTTCTTCGAGCTTTTTAGCGAGGAGTTCCAGTTTGTCTCTGTTTTTTTCAATCAGCGACTTGGCTTTGGCGTAAGATTCCTTGATTATTTTTGATACTTCTGAATCAATTTCTATTGCCGTTTTCTCACTGAACTCTTTTTCCTGGACAAGGTCATGTCCGAGAAAGATATTTCCCTGTTGCCTTCCGAATGTTTGCGGGCCAAGCGTTTTACTCATTCCAAATTTACATACATAATTTCTGGCTAATTTTGTTACTCTTTCCACGTCATTTTGTGCACCGGTGGATAACTCATTAAAGATAATTTCTTCAGCAGCGCGACCGGCAAGAAGGACGCATAAAGTATCCAATATCTCAGATTCCTTGGTCAAATATTTATCCTCTGTAGGAAGTTGTAATGTATAACCAAGTGCCGCTGCGCCTCTTGCTATAATCGAAACCTTGTGCACAGGGTCGGTATTAGGTAGTATTGCCGCTACCAATGTGTGACCTGATTCATGATATGCAACGATCCTCTTTTCCTCATCACTTATTACCCTGCTTTTTCTTTCCGGGCCTGCAATGACTCTTTCTATTGATTCCTCAAGTTCCGCCATTTCAACAAATTTTTTATCACGTCGAGCAGCAAGTAATGCGGCTTCGTTAATAACATTTGCCAGGTCAGCGCCTGAGAATCCGGGAGTACGTTTTGCTATTATATTAAGGTTGCCATTCGGTTCTACTTTAACGTTTTTTGCGTGTACCTTTAAGATAGCTTCTCTCCCTATCAAGTCAGGTCTATCGACAGTTACTTGCCTGTCAAATCTTCCCGGACGAAGCAATGCGTAATCCAGGACGTCAGGCCTGTTTGTTGCAGCAATGATAACTACGCCGCTATTTGAAGTGAAACCGTCCATTTCGGCCAATAGCTGGTTAAGTGTTTGCTCTCGTTCATCATGGCCGCCGCCTAGACCTGCACCACGTTGCCTGCCTACACTGTCAAGTTCGTCAATAAAGACTATGCAGGGAGCTTTCTGCTTAGCCTGTTCAAACATATCACGTACTCTTGCCGCCCCCATTCCAACAAACATTTCTACAAAATCAGACCCGCTTATTGAGAAAAAAGGTACTCCTGATTCACCTGCAACCGCTTTTGCCAGAAGTGTTTTTCCTGTCCCCGGCGGTCCTACGAGTAAAACACCTTTCGGAATCTTACCGCCAAGTTTCTGGAATTTTTGTGGGTACTTTAAGAATTCTATTATTTCTTGTAGTTCTTCCTTGGCTTCTTCGCATCCTGCAACATCGGCAAAAGTAGTTTTGTTTGCATCTTCCTCAGCATATAATTTAATCTTTGCCTTTCCGAATGACATAAAAGGGTTTCCCATTCCGCCGATTCTTTTTGATATGAAGAACCAGGCCATTGCGATAATTGCAAAAGGGAAAATCCACCACATTAACATATTCCTGAGAAAATTATTCTCTACTTCGCCCTTGAACTTAACGTTTTTTGCTTCTAATTCGTTAACCAACTTGAGGTCTTGTACCGGAACAGTTACGAAAGCAACAGGTTTGTTTTTTCCGGCTGCACCTTCATAGTGACCCCTGATTATTTTCTCGCCTACAGAACAATCAACTATCTTTCCCTCACTTAAGTATGTCCTGAATTGGCTATAAGGGATTTCACCGGCTTTAGGTGACATAAACATCTGTATGATATATAAAACTACAAGGAAAAGGAGTAGATATCCTATAGAAAAGCCAGTCTTCTTGGATTTTAAATTATTGGTTAGTTTTCCTGATGATTTTTTGTTTGTCTTCTTCATTTAAATTGTTGGCAAAACAAGTATTTATGATGTAATTTATAAATAGAATGTACAGGTAGCTAAAACGAAAATTATATGATAATATCGGTAGGAAGTCAAAGCAATACTGATATTTGATTAACTTTCTGTTTAAGAAAGCTGACTACAATGGAGAAAAAAAGGGTGATTAGAACGTCACCAAAATTTGTAGTAACCCTTTTATTAGTAATGATCGGGGCGACTGGATTCGAACCAGCGACCTCTTGAACCCCATTCAAGTGCGCTAAACCAAGCTGCGCTACGCCCCGAAAACGAAATATTTATACAGGGTGCGGAAAAATAATCACATCAAAATGCAAATATGTAGAAATTTTGGAAAAAGATAACTCATTATATCAAACAACTTCCAATCTTCAAGCACTTTTGCACATTCCTTTTACACTCAGGCGTTATTTCCCTAAACTTGCCCATTATTATAAATTTGGCAAAATAATTATTGATTTTTCTTGACAAATATTATATATTGTGTCAAAAGTCTACATCACTACAATATGTAGCAGGATTGATTTGTTGCGAAGTATCCATATCAAGACATTAACTATGTCCACATTTCTATAACTATTTGATCTTGAACATGCAGGAAAAAAATGCTACGGGGTCAAGGAGCGGTATTGAATTTGATGCTTTATCAGAAAGCGCTTCCGGAATAAATAAGAATAGAAAAATAAACGAAGATTATAAATATATTGATAAAGAGAGAAATATATTTGTTATTGCCGATGGGTTGGGAGGACATGGAAATGGAAGCGAAGCCAGCAGGATTACGGTACAAACAGTTGCTTACAGATTAACCAAATTGTATGAAAGGCTTAAAGAGAAAGATTACCCTCCGGAAAATATTCAAGAAGGAATTAAAGGTGTTATAGAATATACTAATTCCCAGATAATGTATCCAATAGCAGAATTCTCAAAAGATTTGCAGAATTTTGGAACAACATTGGTTTCTTTTTTCTGTCATAATGGTATTGCTTATCTTCACAACGTTGGAGACTCTCATGCATTTTCGTATAGAAATAATCATCAACATGGGGCAAACTCCTTGTTCCAGTTAACCCAGGATGACAGAATACAAAATGGACATAAAGGATGCAGTAAAGAAGAACTTAAGATTCACTCAATAAATGCAAGGCTAAAACAATATATTGGAAATGAACATATTCAAGTTCATTCTAATAGAGTGAATGTACATAATAATGATATGTTTCTGCTCACAACAGACGGGATATTAGACCCGGTTTCTAAATTAGAAATAGCCGAGATTATTTCTGAAGAAAAATTCGAAGATGTTCCAGGCAAATTAGTAAATAGAGCAAACAATCCTATTCTGGTGCCATTATTTTATTCAAAGTTTAAGGGAGTTTCTATTAATACCGCACAAAAAATATTGGCAGGAAAAGATGATATAACATTTATTTTATTAAGAGCCAGGGAGGTTAATAAACATGGAACCTGATGAATTAGAAGATTGTTTTTCAGAGAAATTCAGCAGTATTTCAGTTAAAACCAGTGGAACTTTGGCAGATATAGCACAGGCTGTGGTAAACAGACCGATATTTGGTCTTAAAGAAGGGGATACTATTGCCTTAAAATCACCAAAAGAACCTTGTAAATCGTCTATAGAAAGATTTGTACGGGA
>MHZA01000140.1:13811-14141 GCA_001828595.1 Planctomycetes bacterium RIFCSPLOWO2_12_FULL_40_19 | reverse complement strand
TTTATACTTCTAGGCTCAAAGAACACACTACCATCTCCATCAAAAACACCTCTTATAAAATGTGACAAGAATTGGTCTGGAACATCTGGAAATTTTACCTTTAAGCTTTTATTTGATGTTATCCCTAATTCAAACAATCTATCGCTCATTTTTTTTCTGGCAAATCCAAATTGATATGTACCGTATGCTTTTAGATATTTAATTTTATGGTTTGATTCTAATTTTGTTCTTATCTTTTCTAAAAGCTCGACATCTTTAATTGTAATTTTCACTTGATTGTTATCGTCAGAAATGTTGCCATCAGTTAATATCAATCCTAAAATATAAGCC
>MHZA01000140.1:0-13778 GCA_001828595.1 Planctomycetes bacterium RIFCSPLOWO2_12_FULL_40_19 | reverse complement strand
AGTTAATATCAATCCTAAAATATAAGCCATTTCTTTTGACCAATTATGAAAAAAATCTTCATTGATTTCATATACATCATCTGTGCCTCTATGTTTCCATGCTTCTGGCCTAGTTCTTGACTCAAATCCATATTTTCTCATTAAACGAAAAACATGAAATCTTTCTACTGCACATATTTCTCCTATTTTCTGTATTAATCTCAATATGACTTAATTCAATAGTATTTATAATCTCGCCATCACTCTAAGAAAGCTGATATTTCTAATATGGACATATCTCATATTCCTTAAAATATCAAGGAATAGACCACATTTCTAAAGTCTCTTCAGAACATCATCATGGGGGCCGATTCGACGGAAGAGATAGAAATCCTGGTGTATCTCAAAAGTAAATCTATAAAACATGTCAATACTGGCTTCCCATCTATTTTTGTGACCTTTCATTTTCTTCACTCTAAGGGAAGGATGTTTAATATTGGAAATGAATAGTATGATCTTCTTTTCAAACTTTTCTTGGATTGTTTTGGGAAGCTTTTCAAAATCTTTTTTAAATGCATCAGTACGAACAATTTTCATTTATTGAGGTCTGAAATGAAGTCTTCTACGGTATTGAATAATTTAGTTTTCCTGGCAGCAATTTCCTTGTCAGCTTCAGCTTCAGCCTTTTCCCAATCAAAACTCTTGAAATACTGAGGCAAGGTTAGAGCATATTCTATTAATTCAGTAACTGCATTCTCAGTACTCTTCTTATGTGTAGACTCCTTATATCTTTCTATCTCTTCCAGTGTTTTTTTGGACAAGCTAATTTTTAATTCATGATTTGACATAATATTCCTCCAATCATGTCATTTTTTATTGTTTAACGTAATTAGTACCTTATTTTTATAGTATATAATCGTACCAAACTGAAAAAGTCAAAGAAAATATAGGTCAGAACTATGATTTCTGATTATTCTTCTGACCTCCTTGTTTCCTTATAAGATGAATACATTTTATTTAATCTGTTTTAATCAGCATAAATCTGAGATCAGATTTTATTTAAACGGTTCTATAATCTCCACATCGTCAGGCAAATCCAGGATGAATGTCTTATCCGGTATATCTGTATTAATCTCAATATGACTTAATTCAATAGTATTTATAATCTCGCCGTCACTCTCAAATAGCTGATACTGCACCGGCAGCCAGAGTCCCTCTTTGATCCATAATAGTGTCCTGTCGTATTCTGAATCGAATGTCTCTCTGGGAATAAGTTCCAGGTGGAATAGTGTCCCTTCTTCCGTAGAAATATTGTCCATCAGTGTGACTTCGTAATTTTCATTCACCTTTTCTACCGTATAATCATAGCCTAATTCAAATATGTCCACCCCCTGCGGCGAATCAGCATCACCATTCATCTCATATTTTTCGACCTGTTTTTCATTAATATGATATATCCAGATATACGATCCGTCTATGACGTTGATTTCGTTCCTCGGGGGAAAGAAGTTTACGTTAACCAGCTTCGGCTTCTTGTATTGTAAAAATCCTACGGAAACCTCTTCTGAATCAAGCAGTGTTATAACCCTTGAGTACTTTATGTCTGCCTCCATTGTCTCAAGCCGTGAATTTGCCTCCTCTACCTTTTTCAATATTTCATCCAAATCATAGCCTTCAACATTGTCCGAACCAAATGAAACGGTAGGGTTCAGCGTTAAGGAACAAAAGGCAAGAGCAATAAAGATATAAGAGAACTTATTTATAAGCATAACCGATTCTAACAACAGCAATGGATATTTCAAGGAATAAGTAAGAACCCAATATTCAATCGTAAATTTATTACCCCCCTGCCTTTAAATGTTGACAGTAAAATATGCAACTGTTACCATAATGACAAAAATATTATTTTGTATCCGTTTTTATCTGCGGAATCTGTATCCTATATTTTTTAAGGAGTAGCCTGATCTCAAATACATTTGCTGTTATTGGCGGAAGTGAAGCTTACAATTTATTGAAATCTGATAAGTTGCAGGGAGAGCGTATTGGCCGGGTCGAAACCCCTTTTGGCGATTCGCAGGCAGTATATAAAATAGATGGTGAAAATGGCAGTTTTCTATTCCTTTCACGTCATGGCGAAAAAGGATATTCCAGAACAGCGCCGTACGTCAACTACAGGGCTAACATCTATGCGCTAAAGGAACATGGGATAAGGCAGATTGTATCATGGTCGGGACCCGGCGCCATTAATACTGAGTATAAGATTGGTCAATATGTGGTTGTTGACGACCTGATAGATGAAACCAAGGACAGGGAATATACCTTTTTTGAAAACAAGGGAATAGGATTCATTCGCCAAAGCCCCGTATTTTGTCCAGGTCTCAGACAATCCATAATCGATTCACTGAAATCGCTTAAGTTTGATTATGCAGAGGGTGGTACTTATGTTTGCACGCAGGGCCCTCGCCTTGAAACGCCTGCTGAAATAAAGAAATATGCCTCTTTTGGTTCTGATCTGGTGGGAATGACCCTGATCCCGGAGGTGTTTCTTGCAAAGGAACTCGAGATGTGTTATGCGTCTATATGCTATGTCACCAATTATGCGGAGGGCATTGTTGAGAGTGAATACCGGCCTGGAGAACTGTTTGATGGTCTTTCATCAGACAAGGACAGAAAAGCCGTTGCTAATAGTGTCAGCAGATTTCCAGTCATTATTGAAACGTTAGCTGGCAATATTAACAAACATAATATGAATTGCAAATGTCAATTATCAATGGAGCGGTATAAAAAGAATGGCATTATTGGTGATGATTGGCATGAGTGGATTACTTCGTGACAGGCATTTGCTCATCAGTTAGTGGACAACTTGAGAAATTATAATGCTATTATTGAAATCAAAATACTTATTAAAAGATCCATATAGCGTAATAGATAATGGCGCAGTATTGATTGATGACGGAAAGATAAAGTTTGCAGGACGTTCTGACGATATTAACAACCATGAGTCATATCAGATTATTGATCTTGGCAATTCAGCAATTGTACCTGGATTTGTAAACACGCATACTCACCTCGAGCTGACACACCTTCATAAATGTATAAATTACAATGGCGACTTTACGGACTGGATAAGACAACTGGTTAAAGCGAGAAAGGACTGGAGCGAAAATGATTATCTGTCATCCATTCGCTCAGGAATTAAGAAAAGCCTTGAATCCGGCACAACAACCGTAGCAGATATTACCAGAAACGGCATCGCTCTGGATGAGTTGCAGAAAAGTAGAATCAGGAAAAAACTTTTTTATGAGCTTATTGATTTTAATCCTGATAGTGTAAAGAGTACGATTGACATCTTTAAAAACATGACGAATGGCATCGGGCAGGACGATCTTCTTTCAATCGGGATATTCCCGCACGCACCTTATACTGTGTCAGAGGAGCTTTACAGAGAATGTAAAAGAGTTTCTAAAGAATTGGGTATTAGTATTGCCACCCATATATCTGAAACGAATGATGAGGTTGAGTTTTTAACAAGAGGGACTGGAAAATTTGTCTCTCTGTTAAAAAATTTTAATATGTTAAATAATTGGAAACCTCCAGGGTTAAGGCCGGTAAATTATCTGGAAAATATTGGATTTTTGAAGAACGGGTGTATACTTGTTCATTGTAATTATTTATCAGAAGAAGAAATTGATCAGGTAAAAGAATCCAACTCGACTATTGTCTTCTGCCCCAGGAGTCATAAATATTTTAGGCATAATGAGCATCCTTTTTATAAGCCGGAATGTAGAGGCATTATTAACATTGCATTGGGAACTGACAGCCTCGCCAGTAACGATTCACTCAGTATTCTGGATGAGATGAAGTATATTTATTCGCAACACAAAACCGTCAAACCTCAGAAAATCTTTAATATGGGTACCACTGCTGGCGCTGCTGCATTGAATATGGCAGATAGTATAGGAAAGCTTAAACCAGGTTTTGATGCTGACATTACGGTAATTGAATTTCAGCAAGAAGGGGTAAGTAATATTTATGATGGGATATTCTCTCAAGATTCTGAATGCGTGTTTACGGTTGTTTCTGGAACAATTTGTTATGATAAACATGGAGTAAGCAAGGAAGCAACGGTTTACTAAAATAACCTGCCCGAATAGGTACAGGCGGGTACGAGAGGGAGTGACTTACAGATGATAGACATCAACATTATTCGAAACGATATTGAAAAAGTAAAACAGGCTATTGCTAACAAAAATGAATCAACAAACATTGACTCATTTCAAGAACTCGACTCAAAGCGTAAGGCGCTTTTAATTGAATGTGACGAGCTTCGAAACAAACGCAATGTTACTTCGAAGAAGATCAGTGAATTAAAGTCTAAAAAGGAAGACGCCTCAGTATTGATACGAGAAATGAAGGGTGTCTCTGACAATATAAAGCAACTGGAAACAAAAGCAAAGGTCTTAACCGATGAACTGGATACTTTACTCATGAGAATTCCAAACATTCCGGCTGAAGATGTTCCTGTAGGAAAAGATCCAAAATCAAACGTTATCGTTAAATCATGGGGAGAAAAGAAGACGTTTCCATTTACTCCCCTTCCCCACTGGGAACTTGGCAGGGATTTGGGAATCTTAGATTTTGAAAGAGCCGCAAAGATATCAGGCGCCGGTTTCACGCTGTATAAGGGTGCAGGTGCAAGGCTGGAACGTGCACTTTACAATTTCATGCTGGACCTTCACACACAAGAGCATGGATATACTGAAGTACTACCGCCTTATCTTGTAAACAGGACGTCTATGACAGGAACCGGGCAATTGCCCAAGCTGGAGGAAGATATGTATAGAATCCCTGAAGATGATCTGTTTCTTATCCCTACTGCGGAAGTTCCGGTAACAAACATTCATGCAAATGAGATTCTTTCAAACAAGGATCTGCCAATTTTATATGCAGCCTATACGCCTTGTTTCAGGCGGGAGGCTGGTTCGTATGGAAAGGATACCCGGGGAATGATACGGGTTCATCAATTTAATAAGGTGGAGTTGGTAAAATTTGTACGGCCTGAAACATCTTACGATGCGCTTGAGTCACTGTTATCTGCTTCTGAAAAAGTATTACAGTTGCTGGGTCTGCAGTATCAGGTAGTGAAACTATGTACTGGTGATTTAAGTTTCGCTGCCGCAAAGTGCTATGATATTGAGGTATGGTCGCCTGGTTTAAATAAATTCCTGGAAGTATCTTCATGCAGTAACTTCGAGGATTTCCAGGCCAGACGGTGCAACATCCGATTTCGTGATGATGAAGGTAACCTGAGGTTTGTTCACACGCTAAATGGTTCCGGAGTTGCGCTTCCCAGAACTATGATTGCCATTATTGAATCATATCAGAGAGAAGATGGCGCTGTAGTGATACCGGAGGTACTTAAGCCATACATGAATGGATTAGCCATAATCAGGAGTGTTTAAGAATTATGAGTCAATGTAACTACTGCCTGAGCTGCGGCCGCTTCTAATCTTCCTATTGAATCCAGGCCTTCTGTTGTTGTTGCCTTAACATTTATCCTTTCAGGTTCGACCTTTAAAAGCTCAGAAATCCGCCTCTCCATCTTTTTTTTCTGCTTGCTTATTTTCGGTTCCTGTGCTATGAAAACTACATCAACATTATTTACACACAGCCCCTTTTCCCATACCAATTCCATTATTTTATCTAGTAATATTTGGCTTGAAATATCCTTCCATTTGTCGTCTGTGTCAGGGAAAAGTTCGCCAATATCCCCTAAGGAAGCTGCGCCTAATATCGCATCGCCAATGGCGTGTAAAACAACATCGGCATCAGAGTGGCCTGATAATCCTAAGGGATAGTCAAAGCAGACACCCCCTAAGATTAGTTTTCTGTCTTTTACAAATCTATGTATATCATAACCAATTCCTACATACATAAGATAAGGGGAAAATATGTAAATCTGATTTTATAAATAATTCAAGAATTGAGGGATTTGGAAATTTACCAATTCATGAATTTCCAAATCCTTTAATCACAGGCGTCTAATATCCCTGCTTTCTGAGTTCTTCGAGTCTTTCGTTTGCAATTTTAAGTAACTCCTCATCCTTGCAGGTTTTTAATGCCATTTCATAATTCCGGATTGCTTCTGTATAATTGTGTAGATACTTATCGTAAATCCTGGCTGCCATGTATCGGGCAGGCCTGCCGGTGTTTGGGTTAAGTTCATAACATTTGACATAATAGGAGGCAGAACCTTCATAATCTTTGAAATGATAACTCTCATAAATGTCAGCGAGTTCATAAGCTGCATCATCTGCTTTATCGCTCTCCGGATAGTCGTCTAATATCTTTTTAAACCTTGCAACAGCATAAGACAATTTTGATTTTCTACTGGTGGTGAGGTTTAACATATTCTTGTAGTTTTTTCCGTCTTGAAACAGTACATTTGCTTCTTCTATGTTTTTGGTGGGGCTGATTTCTGCCACATCTTCTCTGGCAAACAAGTATTTAAGCTGAGGTACATTATTAAGCGCTTTTAATTCATTTCTGGCCTTTTGCAATCTAAGCTGATTTCCGATGTCTAAATAAAATTGAACTAATTCAATCAATGCTTTTTTGTAACTTTCCCTTGAAGATTTTATGGTATTGGTAATTTGTTCTTCTTTGGTCTTCATTTCCGATAAGTCTCTGGATATGTTTAGTCTGCATGCTTCACAAAACTTTTTACCATCGGCAATCTTTTCGTAACAACGTTCACAACTGGCTGCCCATGTAGTACTGGAAAAACTGAAAATTGAAATAATCAATGAAAATACAATAATATTTTTCATATCTTTCCCCTTTTTAGAGTTTTAATGTCAACTTCTTCTAAGAAGTATGACAGCTTTTTCGTATAAAATCTTTTGTTTGTTCTGAAATCGTTTTCAAATCCGAAATCTGTCTATTAACTTCTTCCCTTTCAGACCATCTGGTATCACGATAAGAAGATATTCTGTTTCCTATATCTTCTATGACCCTGTCTACAATTTTCTCAAACTCAAACAGCATCATATTGTTATATCTCTCACTGATAGCATCGACCCGCTGAACAAATTCACTTCTATATTTCCTCCGTTTCAGTGGATAGATTGAAAATCCAATTCCTGCCAGGATTACAGCTACAATTATACCTAAAGGTATGAAAAAGGTGCTAAGACCTATTATAATAACAAGGGCCAATCCTTCTAAAACAACGAAATTTATAAACCCGCCCTGCACAACCCTGTAAACCCTTGCCCCCTCTAATTCCCCATCCAGTTCTTGAAATTGTTTTGCATACTCCCTTAGATTTGTGTGCTTTTCAGATTCACGATTTGAAGAATAGCGTTCCCTTCTCTTTGGGGATTCTTCGTTTATTTTTCGTTGTAAAGAAACTTCAGATTCAATGTAATCATGTGCCATATCCCACAAAATATTGTTATTTCTGTCAAAATAGTCGATGGCATCATTTATTATCCGTTCCAATTCAGTCCTCGGGTTTGCAATACCAAAGACTTCCCTCTTGAATTTATCATCAATCTTCTCACGTGCAAACTTCATAGTAATAATAGCTCTAATATTTACATAATAATTCAAGAAACCGTCAACCTTTTCTTTTAGCCTGGAGAAAACAGATTGCATCTCTGCCTTGTATTTAAGGATATAGTCTGCCATATCCTGCCTTTTGTTTCTTAACCGTTTTTCGAACATTTCAATGCTCTTAATTTCCGTGTTGCAATGTGATACCTTTTCCTCCAGAACTCCCTTGAGATCCTCAAAGACATTTACAAGGTATTTTAAAGGACTTAGAATTTTAAGATCCATCTTTGTGTCATAATCCAACTTTTCGAAAATAAAGTTCTCTACCTGTTCAATATTACTTTTTTGTAGCAACTCTGCATCGTCAGTTGTCTTTGCGAGAAAAGCGTCTTTTGTTGACATGGATATAATTTTAGGTTCGAAACCGAATAGTCTGTAGAAATTCTTTTCTATAAATGTTATTATTTCATTTTGTTCTTCATCAGTCTTTAAATCTATCTTATTTAAAACAAATAAAAGCTTTCTGTCCCATTTGCCTTTTAGTAATTGAAGAAAAACCCTCTCACTTTCTGTAAAAGGATGGTCTGCTGATGTAACAAAGAGAACTAATTCCGCCCGATGAATAAAACTTTCCGTAATCTGCTGATGTTCTGTTATTATCGAGTTTGTTCCGGGTGTGTCGACAATGGTAATATCTTTTAATGCCTCCAGGGGATAAGTCATCCTGCACTGGTGATCATCAACTTCTTCTGATGACACATCATCTCCGTAAGTTAATAGTGTAATTTTGTCTGTTGATGGTGTGGGTCCGTCTTTGAGGATTCTTTTTCCACAAATCGCATTAACAAAGCTGGACTTACCGGAATTATATTCGCCTGCAACAACCAGGTATAAAGGTTCATTTACTTGAGATGCCATCTCAGAAACCTTCTTCTCTATTTTAATATCCCCTATTCTATAAAAGAACTTTTTCACATCTTCAAGGAGATTTTCAACCTGAAGGATATTAGCCTGGCTTTCTGGTGTTTTAACTATTTCTATCATATTTAACAAGTTGCCCTATTTATCTAAAACAAAAGATAAAAAAATGTCTTTCATACTAACTAGATACTTGGCAGATTAATTATAAGGCATCGTGCCTATGCGTCAAGAAAATTTTCCTGTGTATTTGTGCTTGCTATTATATCAATCTCTATTTGGGCATCCATGGGCAATCTTGACACCTGAACAGTAGACCTGGCTGGCGGCAAACCATCAAAATATTTTGCATAAGTCTCATTAACTGCAGAGTAATTTTCCAGGTTTGTAAGAAAAATGGTTGTTCGTAATACATTCTTTAGAGATGAACCGCCTGCTGCTAAAATATTTTTCAGATTTTCAAGCACTTGCTTAGTTTGTTCCTGGATATTTCCCTTTGAGATTTTACCGGATTCCGGTTCTATTGGTATTTGACCGGAGACGAAAACAAAGCCGTTAAATCGAACTGCCTGTGAGTACGGTCCAATTGCTTTTGGTGATTTTTCCGTTGAAATGATTTCTTTCAGCATATTATTTCTCCAGATTAAAATTTAGTATAACATATTAAAAACTATATTTCTATTTTTCATAACAAACAGATATGTTCTTGAATTTAATGAGTTAATCTGATATTTTCAAGCTAAATAAGGAAGATATCATGCAATTATTAAAAAATATACTAAATACAGACTTAGGCAACATACAGGAAAAAGTCATAGATGGCCATCGACTTGATAGCGAAGATGGTATTAGATTATTCGAGTCTCCTGATATACTTGCGATAGGCAATCTTGCAAATTTAGTCAGGGAAAGAATAAATAAAAATAGAGCATACTATATAATAAACAGACACATAAATTATACAAATATATGTAAAAACAGGTGTAAGTTTTGTGCCTTCAGCCGTGATAATGATGAAGAAGGCGCATACCAAATGAGTATTAAGGAAATATTAGACAAAGCTTCTCAAATCATTCATGAAAAAGCAACCGAATTACACATTGTTGGAGGTCTTCACCCGGAACTGGGACTTGACTATTATGTTGAAATGATTGGTTCGATTCATGAAAGGTTTCCTCATGTGCACATTCAGGCATTTACGGCTGTTGAAATTGCCCATTTTGCAGATATCTCAGGTATGTCGATATATGAGACATTAAAGAAATTAAAAGATGCCGGTCTCGGGTCTCTTCCAGGTGGCGGGGCAGAAGTTTTTTCAACAGATGTAAGAAAAGAACTTTGTCCGGAAAAACTTAGCGGTGAGGAATGGCTGAACACTATGCGAACTGCTCATAATTTAGGCATGAGAAGCAACGCAACCATGTTATATGGCCATATAGAAAGCCATAAAGACAGAATCAACCATTTATTAAAACTGCGTGAGCTTCAGGATGAGACTGGCGGATTCATGTCATTTATCCCCCTGGCATTTCACCCGAAAAACACAGACCTGAAAGATTTCTCAAGTACTGCCGGAATGCTTGACCTAAAGATGCTGGCCATAGGGAGATTAATGCTGGACAATTTTGATCACATAAAGGCATTCTGGATAATGATCGGTATTAAGCTGGCGCAAATATCACTTAGTTTTGGGGTTGATGATATTGATGGCACAGTGGCGGAAGAAAGAATAACACATTCTGCAGGGGCTGAGACACCAGAGGCATTAACTGTTGATGAAATCAAATCATTAATAGAAGAAACAGGACGTGAACCCGTTGAGAGGGACACTCTTTATAATCGAATAAATTAGAACATTCACTTTAGCCAAAGAGAAAATGCAAACATCATTTCAAACATCTTATTTCACAAAAAAAGGCCCTTTAAAGCATCTGTACAGACGCCTTAAAGAACCTTTTTGTTGTCTTACTTAACTGGATTTATTTACTACCAAAAGCTCTAACAATATTTACAAGCTTCTGAATAGCATCTTCTGAAACTCTTCCTCTGCACTGTGTGCACCCTTTATCATTAGCTTCAAGAAATTTAACCATCTGTTCGTCTGTAACAGAAGCCTGCCATTTTGGGTCAGAGAAATCTGGAACACCTCTTTTCCTGCCTTCTGATGTCCCCTTACCTCCATTGCCGTGGCAATATACACAAGTTTCCATTGTACCGAATGAGCCCTGAATAGCACCGGTCGCAAAAACAAAGTAATAGCTCTTTTCAGGATTTCCAACCAAGTCATCCAGTTCATCTGCCTGACTGGAAAAACTCAAAGTGAAGCATGATACAGCAAGTATTGCTAACATACATAAAAAATTCATTTTCTTCATTTATTAATACCCCCTCAAATCATAACGTTTCCAAATTTTATCTAAGCTTGAGTGAAAAATTAGTCCTTTTAGATTAATACTTACGGTCTCAGTCGCATCTCTGTGCTGTATACTTTGTGGCATGCCTTACATGAAAGATACAGAAACCGTAAGGAATGTCCTACTGACTCAACAGAACCTTCTGCCGCTTTACCGGCTGCTGCTTTTATGTCTGCAAGATGACCGGAAACTAGCCTGGTAATCGCTGCGTGATTCTTGTCGTTGTGAGTTCGCTTTCCTTCATTCTCAAGCATTATGGTAGCGGCCTCTCCAACGCCTTTAAAATCATAAGGATTGAATTCATCACCAGGGAGCAGACCGTCATTCATCTTGATCTTTATGTAATAGTCTATCTGCTTCTCACAAATATCCTTATCTGATGCGTACCCAACTGTTGTGCCTGCCATAAACATTGCTACTACGATTAAGCCTGCTACAAAGAAATTTTTCCCCTTCATTTTACTTGTGCCTCCTTAAATTTAAAAAAATATGCTCCTTTCATTGGTTAGCCAAAGAGTAAAGCCATGGTCTGTGTTAGTATATGACAAACCTTGTAAAGTTCTACATAACTATTTTAAAATATAAAACTCCACCCCCCTTCCTTTATGATTATAAAGATATGATATTTTATTAAACAAAATGCTATAATTCGGGCTAAATATATCATCGTGTAAGAACAGAGTCAAGCAAAAACTCATACTAAATAAATAACAGATATTTCATAGAATTATGGCGCCGGAGACTTCTCTGTATGATTTTTCTTGTATAAATTCGGATAGATATGGATATCTAAATGCTTGTGGCATTTAGCGCAAGTTTGCCTTAAGCGTCTCACCTGCCATTGCTGATCCTCAAGAGTCCCGTCCTTATCCTTGTTTCTGGCTATTTCAGCCATTTTCTCAGCTTCTACCTGCATAAGCTCCATCTGTTCTTCATATGTCCAGTCATCCGGTTTTGCGAACTTAATTCTTACTTGCTTTGTAATTTTTGTAATGTTTTCCCCAGCCTCAAGGATTATTTTCCATTGTTTCTTATTATATTTATAATAACCGGACATCTCTTCTACTGCTTTGTAGCTTTCGTCAATATCCTGCATTAACAATGCCAACTCACTCTTTTCCTTTTCTGGCGGTTCTTCGCCTATAAGTTCATCCGGGCCTTTAAGTTGTTCTGCCGGTATGTTTTTATCCGAACTTTCAACATTGGTCTTATATTGAAAAATTACAATCGAAAAAATGCATAAAGCAATTAATAACTTGTACATAATAATTTCCCCTCTAGTCAAAAATTACGTGAATTGGTTACTTTGCAGAAAACATGCCGATTTTCTCAAATAAAGCAAGAAATTGTAAGATGTGGTAAGCACGCATCTTACAATTATAAATACTTAAATACCCAATGATTGTAACAAAAGTGTGGCTAAATTCAACCGTTATATTGAGCCAAAAATGCCAAATTTATAAATTTCTTGCAAATATTTAGAGTCATCAATATAATCCTGAATACTGTCAGTTTTGTTCCGAAGAATTTAAAAGTATTATGTGACATTACACTGTGACCTGTTGGAAAATCACATAAGTATTTTGCTCACAAATTGTTATATAAGAAGATATATATAAAAACCTAATCATTCTTCATTATGAAGTGGTCCCAAACTTTTATACCCACCTTAAAAGAAAACCCTAGTGACGCTGAAGTAGACAGTCACAAGCTAATGATACGATCCGGTATGATTAGAAAATTATCTGCCGGAGTCTATACATACTTACCACTCGGGACAAGGATATTAAACAAAGTAATCAATATCATTAGAGAGGAAATGAACAAATCCGGCGCTATTGAACTATTTATGCCTGCTTTACAACCACTAGCCCTTATTGAACTTAGCGGAAGAATAGACGCCTTTGGTGATGACTTATTACGCATAAAAGACCGTCACAAAAGAGACATAGCCTTAAGCCCCACCCACGAAGAGGTTATCACTGATTTAATAAAAAATGAAGTTAGTTCCTATAAACAACTGCCATTAATTCTTTATCAGATACAAACAAAGTTCAGGGATGAGGCAAGGCCGAGATTTGGTGTGTTAAGAAGTAAAGAATTTTTAATGAAAGATGCTTATAGCTTTGACATAGATATTGACGGCCTGAATAACAGTTATCAGAAAATGTATGATACTTATTGCCGGATATTCGAACGATGTAAATTAGATTTTCTGGCAGTGGAAGCTGACTCTGGCGCTATGGGAGGAGATGTTTCACACGAATTTATGGTTCCTAATGAAAACGGAGAGGACGTAATAGTCAAATGCAGAAGTTGTGATTATAGCGCAAATATTGAGAAGGCCGAATCGTCCCCTATTGTATCCGACGACAATCTTGAATTAGTGGAACTGAAAGAGGTCTCGACACCTAAGATGACCACCATTAAAGAAGTAAGCGAATTCCTCGGTATAGAATCAAACAAAATGGTTAAAACCCTGATTTATACATACGACAGCAAGAATGTAGCCGTTCTCGTGCGTGGAGACCATGGTGTAAATGAATCTAAATTAGCAAAGGTGTTATCGGGTAACGAAATAGCATTGGCGGATGAGAATACGGTTGTTAAGCTGACAAATGCCCCAATGGGCTTTGCCGGCCCTATTGGATTAAAGACGCAAATCATTGCAGATCAGGCAGTTTCAATCCTGAAAAATTGTGTAGTGGGAGGTAATAAGGCAGATACTCACATTTTAAACGCAAACCAGGGCCGAGATTTCAAAATTGATAAAGTCTCTGATATTCGATATGTCACAGATGGCGACAGATGCCCTAAATGTAATGATGTGCTCGATGTTTCTCACGGAATTGAGCTGGGACATGTCTTTAAATTAGGGACAAGATACAGTGAACCGCTGGGTGCAAAGTT
>MHZA01000139.1 GCA_001828595.1 Planctomycetes bacterium RIFCSPLOWO2_12_FULL_40_19 | reverse complement strand
GATATACGGCAAGCCCTTTCGCCAGGTCAGCAGGTAATCCACTTCCCTGTTTGTGGAAGTAGTTCAGGTGGTTTTCGAAGCCCACGAGGTGTGCATCGATCCTTGTGGGGTCATATATTGCTGCCATGACTCGCCGCAGTTGTTCCTTGGACGAAAACCTTTTTGTGAGAACGTAGAATCCCGCTTCGACAAGAAGATCGGACGTCTTGGACGATGACGCGATGGCATTGGGTTTCTTTCCTAATTCAACAGGCCATTTGACGAAACCGTTCAGGAAATGGCACGGATAGATTAGTGGGACTGTTTCTTGATCGGGTGTCTGTCTAAGGTGCTCCCGTGCTCTGAAGTCGACAACCCGTCCCGTAGAGACACTCAGGCCCAGTTTGTTGAGAGATGATGTAAAGCATTTTATTCGCTCCGCCGGACTAGCATCAGCATCATTGATGCCCAGATGAATAAACATATCTCGATCACAGGGGTGAACAACCCGGCTGTATGGGATGGACAGGGTGCGTGCTTTGTCGAAATCAAGGTCCTCGGACGTGGAAATTGTGATGGTCTTAGGTTTCTGAAGCCCCCGGACGGCATTATAGATGATATTCTCCTGCAACACGTTGTCGTCACCAAACGCCTTCTTGCGTGATTCGAATATGTGAATCCGTTTGAGGCTCATAGTGCGTAAGAATGCACAGCGAAACTTTCTAAAATAAGGGCCATTGCAAAAGCTGCGAGGTGTTATCGCCACCATTTGCCCGCCCGTTTCCAGCAGCAGCATAGACAGCCAAACGAAAACCGCATACAGATTTGCCACCTCAATGTTGGAAGAATAGAGCTTTCTGCTCATGGCAGTCTGGCTATTGATCTTCATATAGGGGGGGTTGAGAATAGCATGGGTGAATCGCTCGTGAGGAACGGCAAAAAGAGACTCTCTTGTTTCTACAATGGCAGATGAGACAAAATCCTCAATCCTTACGATTCCTTGAAACGCGATACCGCCCGATGTGCAGAGCGACTGACATCGCTTCATGGTCTCTTTCAGGTAAGGCAGAATTGCGTCATCTGTTTCGTAGGCAACAACCTTTATGGAAAGGGGGCGATTTTCTTGCGAAATCAGGGTTTCCACACACATAGTAAAAAGCACACCCGCCCCTGCACCCGGGTCCAAAATCCTCACCTGTTGAGGTCCGCTTTCAAACATAGAAGACATGAACTGAGCTATGGCGACAGGTGTCAAAAACTGACCGATCTCAGAACGAGCAACTCTACTTGTCGCACCGTTGAATGATTTACGAACGTGGTCAAGTGTATGCATAGGTTCTATTATCATATCATTTTCTATGGTAAAGGCATAGTCGGTAAGATTTATCGCTGCTTATTTTCCTGATCCAACAGTTAAATATACAGCTACTATAATATTGGAACTATACGGCTGCTGTATATTTCCAATATCATAGTCATGGTTTATATTACTTTTAAAGTAATTTTCAAGAGAAATTTCTGGAAAAACCGGGAGAAATGGGGTCTTTGGTTGTTGCATTTTGTTTTGACCACATTAACCTTATTGTAAATAGGATTGCTGATTGAATTAAAGATTTCGATTCAGGCTGCCCGCCGGTAAGACGTATCGGGCTGGCTAGCCTGAATCGGTAGAGCAGATTTATTGAGACTTCTATTTTGAACGATTATGTTTTGTATAAGTTTCGCAACCTCAAGGCATCGGCGTGAGCTCAGCCGAACGGTTGCGGCTGCTCCAGATTCCCACTTTTGTGGGATGACATATTTTTACATCCGAACGCCCGCCTGACAATGTCTTTCGGGCAGGTACCGTTCGGGCATAAATCGCCTAATAGTTATTTTTTAGAATCGTCTTTGTGGTGGATGCCGAAGAGGTGTTTTATGGTTTCTACGTATTGGTAGCCTCCGCCGTTTTTAGCTTTTTCTTTTCCTACCTTGGCGGCTTTGTGGAGAATTTTGTTGAGTGTCCGCTGCATTGAATAGACTATGTGTTCCCACTCTTCATGTGCAATCTCTCCGAGTTTTGGACGCAGTCTTTCAAGTTCCTGCTCGCCTATTTCATGGAAGTGGTTTCTTAATTGAGAAATGGCAGGGCCAATCTTCAGTTCTTCAAACCAGGCCATGAATTTTTCTACCTCTTTTTCAATGATTTTCTGACATTTGCCAAGTTCTTTCTCCCGATCGTCTATGTTGCTATTTGCTACTGTCTGAAGGTCGTCAATATTATAGAGGTAAACATTGTCAATCTTAGCTATTTCCGGGTTTATATCCCTGGGTACGGCAATGTCTATAAGCAGCATGGGGTTACCCCTGCGTATCTTTATGGCATTCTTTATGTGCTCTGTGTGGATTACGTAATGAGGAGCGGCAGTTGAACTGATGATTATGTCTGCCTGCGGGAGATAATCTTCAAGATTTTCGTAATTTATGGCCTTCCCGTTATATTCTTCAGCAAGGGACTTTGCCTTGTCGTAGTTTCTGTTTGCGACTATTGCAGTATTAGCACCGCGCTCTACCAGATGTTTTAATACGAGCTCACACATCTCTCCGGCGCCAATAATAAATATCGTCTTGTCAGAGAAATCTTTAAATATCTTGATGGCAAGATCAACGGCTACCGAACTTACCGATACCTTGCCTTTGCCGATGTTTGTTCGTGTATGCACGTCCTTGGCAACGTTCAGGGAACGCTGGAAGAGCTGATTAAGAATACTGCCTGTTGTTTCTGCGGAAGCCGCCGTCATATACGCTTCTTTTACCTGTGAGAGGATCTGGGTTTCACCCCTGACCAGAGAATCGAGGCTGGAGGCAACAAAGAACAAGTGCCTTACGGCATTAATATCCTGATAGTGATACATATGGCCAGAAAACTTCTCCTTTGGCAAGTCATGAAATGCAGAAAAGAAATCCAGCAGAGATTCCTTATTCAGAGAATTATCAGGTGATGTGGCATATATTTCAACACGATTACAGGTTGATAGTATAACTGTTTCTGACGAAGGGAAAGACTGTGTAAAGGATGACAGTGCGATCGGCACTGCAGAAGCGCTGAACGCAAGCTTTTCCCTTATTTCGACAGGGGCAGAGTCATGATTAAGACCAACAGTATGTAAGTTCATAGTATAGTAATTTCCATTTTGGACGCAGATAAACGCAGATTATAAGAATTTAAGGAAACCTGAGACAAAAAAAGTTTTTATCTGTGCATATCTGTAAAATCCGTGTCCTATTAATTTTTTTTTGAGATTATTTGTTTCTAAGATTTAACTTTTGTTATTCTGACGTCATCCGGCGATACATTTTGTTCAAGTGTTACCGATCTCTTTTCATAACCATGTTTATGCCCCATTAAGAAGGGGCCGATAAATGTAAGTAATACGATAGCGAAGCCTACTATGGTAACTATAGCTACCTTTGTTCCATGAAATGAGGCTCCCAGTCTCAAGTGTAAGATTGCGGCATAAATAAGCCATGTGAGAGAGCCTAATAATACTTTCGGGTCAAGGTACCAGAGTAAGCCTAAAATGTTGGATGTCTTTGCCCATACAGTCCCTGCAACAAGACCAATCGTCAGGAGAGGAAAACCAAACGTGATAGTCTTCCACATTAGCGTATCCAGGGTTTCAAGAGAAGGTAAACTTTCGAAAAGTGGGCCGAAAGCCTTCTTCTTTAATTGCCTTTCTTGTGTCAGGTACATTATACTGAAAATAAAAGAGACAGTAAAAGAGGCATAGCCCAGGAATATCGGAATTATGTGGGCAAAGAGCCAGAATGTCTTTAAATTATAAGTCATGGCCAGGTCGTTTCTTACGAGTGCGACTGAGGCAATCGAAAATCCAGTAACTATTGGCATTACAAATGGAGTGAGTGATTGCAGCCTGTATAGAAATTTGAGTATCACAGAGAGTAAGACAATCAGAGAGAGGTAGAATGTAGATGACTCAAACAGGGTAGATATCGGCAGCGTACCTGATTTTATACTTACAACTATTAAGAATGCGCAGTGAAATGATAAACCGGCAAGGATAAAGTAATCGGCCAGCCTTTTACTGAATTTTTGGGGACGGAATATAGAGCCGACCTCCCAAATTGAATCCAGGATGTATAATACGACTGCTACTATAAAAATATATTGAATCGGACTTAGTATGGTTATCATAATTATCCGGCATTAAGTGAAACCCGAATTGAGTGATGTATTTTCTGTTTTTATACGTGAATACCCGTCCATCTTATGCTTATGACTGATGGATGCTTGAATAAAATTCTCAATTCAGATAAAAGATTTAGACAAGTTAGTTTATACAAAAAAAACAATTAATCAAACAAAAAAAGCGCCACTCTTTTGGACATCATTTTTTTATTGACAAAAGTCAGGATTTGAGATAATTTCTGGTTTTAGATTAACATAATATTTAGAAGGGAGGAGTATAATTTGGATCCGGTAGCGAAGAATTTCATACGAATGAGCGTAATATATTTTGCAATTGCCGCAACTATAGGAGCTTTTTTCATGTTTAGTAATATTCACCGCAATCAGTTGTATCATGCACATACCCATTTAATGTTGCTGGGATGGATGTCTATGATGATTTACGGAGTAGGATATCATATACTACCAAGATTTAATGGAAACCCTGTAGCCTTTCCAAAGCTGGCCATCATTCATTTCTGGGTGGCAAATGTGGCTTTAATTGGTTTCGTAAGCACGTGGGGAATCAGCAGATACGGAGGTAGTAAGATACCGGAGCAGGCATTTGCGGTATTGAATGCAATAGGAATATTTATGTTTGTTACTAACATGCTTATGAGCATAAGAAAGCCAAAGGAAGATTAACCTAAAACATTGAGGTAAAAATTTATGAGTGATGAGCCAATTACGATTACAAAGAAGTCAACTATTGGAGAGGTTTTTAAGAAGCATCCTGAAACAGAACCGGTTTTCAAGAAATATTTTGGTTCCGGTTGTTTTACTTGTCCAGGTTCGAAGACGGAAGACATAGCTTTTGGCGCTATGATGCATAATACTACACCTGACAAGATTATCGAAGAACTGAATGAGGCGATTCAAAATA
>MHZA01000138.1 GCA_001828595.1 Planctomycetes bacterium RIFCSPLOWO2_12_FULL_40_19 | reverse complement strand
TGGAAATCAATCTTCAGGCGTAAACATGATGATACTAAACGCAGCAGGGTGTTGGCGATTGTTGGCAACTTCTTTATGCACCTGCATCCTATTTCGGTTGCAAGACATGCGCTGGCATTGAAGTTTACGTGGTGTATGGGGGGTGTTACTTTTTTACTATTTCTTTTCCTTACTTTAGGAGGCGTACTGCTAATGTTTTATTATCACCCAACTACTGGCGAAGCCTACTGGGATATAAAAGACCTTCATTATAGTGTGCCGTTTGGAAAGATACTGCGCAATACACACAGATGGGGGGGCCATTTGATGGTAATTACCGTCATGGTTCATATGTTCAGGGTGTTTATGACAGGTTCGTATAAGCGTCCAAGAGAATTTAATTGGTCAATAGGTGTTATATTGTTAGTTTTTACTCTTTTACTTAGCTTTACGGGTTATTTACTTACGTGGGATCAATTGGGAATGTGGGCAATTACAGTAGGGACGAATATGGCAAGAGCAACTCCTCTGCTTGGTCATGAGGGGCCTTTTGGAGAGCAGTTGGGAATGACGGCGCATAATGATGTCCGGTTTGCTTTATTGGGGGGTTCTGTCGTAGGGGCAAACGCATTGTTGCGGGCGTATGTATGGCATTGTATTGCGATCCCTTTAATTGTTACCTTTTTGATTGGCGTACATTTTTGGAGAGTGAGGAAAGACGGCTTCTCCGGTTCTTTGTAAATTATGTCAAATATAATTCACATTTTATTTCTTAAAGATAACGAGGTAATAGCTCTTTTTGGCATTATTGTGATATTTTTTGTCATAGTCGCTTTTCGGGAGGCTATAAAGAATGATCGCCTGAAAAGAGAGGGTAAATGGCCGCCTGAAGAACAATCCGATAAGGACAAGGTTTTAGCATGGCCTTTTCTTGTTAGAAAGGAATTTCTGGTTGCCATTTTTGTTATGATGGGTGTGCTTATTTGGGGTATAGTCAGAGATGCGCCCCTGGAGGAATTTGCCAACGCAAATGTTACCCCTAATCCTTCGAAGGCCCCCTGGTATTTCCTCGGGTTGCAGGAAATGCTGGTTTATTTCGATCCGTGGATAGCAGGAGTCCTTTTTCCCTCCTTGATTATAGTTGGCTTAATGGCCATTCCGTACATTGATATTAATCCGAAAGGCAATGGATATTATACATTCAGGGAACGAAAATTTGCGGTTTCGGTGTTTGCTTTTGGCTTCCTATTCCTATGGGTAGTACTGATAATAGTTGGTGTGTTCTTCCGTGGGACCGGCTGGTTGTGGTATTGGCCATGGCAGGAGTGGGATCCACACGCTATTGTTGCCGAAACAAATTACGATTTTACACAGTTTATCGGCATCGATTCAAAATCTTTATTAGGTTCTGTTATTGGAGGCAGTGTTATAGTGATGTATTATTTTCTTGGTATGGCAATTCCATATGCAATAATGAAAGCTAAGAACAGTGAGACGCTGCAAAAGCTTGGATTTATAAGATATATAGTGGTTGCCTTTCTTTTCTGGTCAATGATTGGGTTAACGATAAAGATATTTTTAAGATTAGTTTTTCATTTGAAATATGCCTGGGTAACACCGTGGTTCAACATTTAAGTGTATAGGAATTTCAAAATCGTGTTTGCAATGTCTCAAATAAAACCCTACCCGCCCGAACGCCCGCCTGCCCGCCCGTCTACGTCGTTCGGACGGGTACCTATTCGGGCAGGTACCGTTCGGTACGGGCGGGAAGGGTAAATTCCTCTGTCGGAGTTAAGGCTTTAGCCTTTTAACTTGAGGGGTTTCAAAATATAGCGTATTTTCTTATTGAGAATGTTATATGCCGTATGAGATTACTGAAGAATGCACTGGTTGTACTGTTTGCGCAAAGCAGTGTCCGATGGGCGCTATTTCCGGCAGGGCAAAAGAACTCCATTATATTTCAGCGTCCCTTTGTATTGACTGTGGTGTGTGTGGTATGGCCTGTTCTTCATCAGCAGTTTTAGATTCTTCTGGCAATGTTTGCGGGAAAGTAAGTTTGAAAAACAGACCTAAACCCGTTGTCAACCCGGAACTTTGCAGCGGATGTGAAGCCTGCGTTACAATTTGTCCGTTTAGTTGTCTGGAGGTTAACGGCTCAATAATGCCTTTTGAAACTAAAGGTAAGGCCGAACTGGTTAAACCTGCTAAGTGTGTTAGTTGCAGAGAATGTGAAAGGATTTGTGCTAAAAGTGCCATTACTTTAGAAATATTACGTAAGGAGATTATCTCCGAGGTTTCTTAATTTGATGTCTATTTCCAATATTTGTTTGTAATGCGTGTGCGTGAAATAAAATCCTAACCCGCCAGAACGCCCGCCTGCCCGCCCGGCCATGCCGTTCGGACGGGTGTACCTACCCGCCTGTACCTATTCGGGCAGGTTCGGGCAGGTACCGTTCGGTGCGGGCGGGAAGGGTAAAATCCAGGAGTTAAGGCTTTAGCCTTTTATCTTATGAGAAAAAAAGAAGAAGAAAAATCTTATGCGTTTTTATTCATACTTGCCAGTCTTATGATATTGGGTACCTTTACCTGGGTGATCCTGGATGAAGTTTTTGCGGGAAGGCCATGGAAACAGCAGCAAAGAAAGTATTATTCACTACTGATGGATAATGCCAGGAAAGAGATTGAAGAAGCGAAAGCTGAATTTAACAGCCCTGAGGTTCAGGAAAAATACAATGCAGTGAGAGATAAACTCGAAAAGGCAAATGAAAAGTTCAAGAAATCCGGCGGTCAGGAAGAATACGATAAATTGCAGGCAGAAATCCAATATATTTCACAAAAGAAGCTTTCTCCCTTGCAAATGAAGTTGACAGATGTACGAAACAGGGTGCTCGAAGAGGAATACCTGTATACAAAATACCAGACTGAAGATGTAAGAAAAAGACGTGATGAACTTCGGGATGAGTCAAATATATTGCTGGAAGATGTAAACAAGATAAAAGGTGAACTTGCTGAGAAACAAAAAAGGATTCTGTCATTTACAACTGAGATTGATAAATATAAAAAGGAATTAGAGACGTTTATTTCTCCATTAAAAAAACTTCAAGATAGGTTTGAGGCTTTGAGAAAGAAGCGTCCAAGTATACAGGTGTCTCAGTTAAATATAGAGGATCTCAAAAGAGTTGACCGTTGTATTTCATGCCACGTGAATATTGAGGGTACAAAAGATGTTTTAAATGAGCAGCCATTTAATACGCATCCCGGAAGTTATCTATTTCTTAAGAATCACCCTGTCAAGCGTTTCGGCTGTAGCGTATGCCACGAGGGGCAGGGAAGGGCGACAACGTCTATGGAAGAGGCTCATGGTAATGTAGAGTACTGGTTGGATCCGTTACACAAAGGGAGACTTGTTCAGTCAAGCTGCATCATGTGTCATGAAAACGTATATGAATTGCCGGGGGCATCACTGATAGAGGCTGGGTTAAGGTTGTTTTCAGAGGAGAGAGGTTGTACCGGCTGTCATGATGTAGATGGTATTCCTACTGTAAAGATCGGCCCGCCACTTACTCATGTTGGTGAGAAGGTTAGCTACAAATGGTTGAAGAAGTGGCTGAAGGGTCCGTATGATTATTATGAAAAGGCAAGGATGCCCAACTTTATGCTTTCGGATGAGGAAATCGGAAACATCGCAGATTTCCTGGTGAGTTTGAGCACGAGTAAAAAAGATTTAGTGGTTGCGGCCAACCCTGATGTGGATGAAGATGTGTATGAAAGAGGCATGGCTATTTATAATCAATCAAGATGTGTCATCTGTCATCCAAGAGATGGTAAGGGTGGAGCTGTAAAGTACGTTTACGCAGCCGATCATGCAAATATAGCAAATAAGGTCAGCAAAGAGTGGTTGTTCAGATGGATGAAAAATCCAAAGGCATATTTTCCAGGAACAAAGATGCCGCATTTTAGATTAACTGACAAGGAAATAGAAGACCTGGTGGCCTTTATGAGTGTAGAATTTATCGATTGGAATGCCATTGATGAAGAGGAGGAAAGTGAAGGTGCGGAGGCTGCTTTTAAAGAAGAGATTGATCCTGTCTCTGCGGAGACAGGCAGGGAATTGGTAAAAAAATACGGCTGTTTTGGCTGCCATGACATAAAGGGATTTGAGAAGGAGAGTAAGATAGGAGCAGAGCTTACGGCTTTTGGTTCCAAGTCCGTGGAGTTTCTGGATTTTGGAGTGGTTCATGATATTGATAAAACCTGGCTGAATTGGATAGTTGCAAAGTTGAAGAACCCCCGGCAGTTTAGGGAGGGGCTGAAGATGCCTAAATTCTTCTTTACGGATGATGATTTTGAGGCATTAGTGTGTTTGTTAGGTAGTTTTAATGAGAAATCTATACCGGTTGAATATTTTGTAAAGTCAACAACAGTAGGGTACGAACCACAGGGGGAATTCGGAGAACTTGTCAGGGATCTGAATTGCCTGGTCTGCCACAGGATAAAGGACAATGGAGGTTCTTTTGCTCCGGAGTTGACTTACGAAGGCAGCCGCGTGACAAAGGAGTGGCTCGAAAACTTCCTGAAGACTCCCGACATACTGAGGCCGCTCTTGCAACAGATGCCGAAATTTAATCTGACGGATAAGGAGGTAGAGATTATTGCAGACTATATAAAACTTGCCCTGGTTGATGATAAGGTATCCGCAAAGTCAGATATGAGCAAGCCGTTTCTGCTTCAGGATGTAAAGGAGGGCAAAGAGATATATCGCGAGAAAGGATGCAAGGTGTGCCACCAGATTGGTCTAGAAGGCGGAGCGGTAGGCCCTAACCTGAGCGCAGTGGGCGAAAGATTAACCCCTAATTACATCTATATGCATCTAAAAGACCCGCAAAAATGGGGCGCATCGAAAGTAGCTCCAAACTATGGTTTGGAGGATCAAGAGATTACTTTGCTTACCAGATATTTGTCAGAACTTAGAACTAAGAAGTTGAGTTTCTTATCT
>MHZA01000137.1:15869-16783 GCA_001828595.1 Planctomycetes bacterium RIFCSPLOWO2_12_FULL_40_19 | reverse complement strand
TCTAGAATCTGGAGAATCTATTTTCGGATTAAAAATGAGTATAAACTCTCTAGTCACTTTTTATCTGTCCTGTATAACTGATTATCTTGAGATTCTTTGTATTGCCCCTCTTATCTTGAATTGTAACAGTATCCGTGCCCAGGGTTGAAGTGTCAGCAGAGCCGTTTGGATTAAAAGAAACGGTGCTTGTTCCGGCAGTCCATGATCCTGTACTGGTGCCAAATTCAATAGTATCCGGAAGAAATTCTGCTATTCCTACCACAGTTGAATCTTCATCTATAATTGATAATTTAGAGTAAGTTGAGTCAAAGACAAGCCTGCGTGTTTTTCTTGAATTAATTGCTATCGTCCTTGCGGCCAGGGCGCTTGCCTGAACGATGCGCGCTCCTTTATTTAATCTTTGTCCCTTGAGGAAAGGCGTGATTGCAGGCACGGCCACAACACTTATCAGGATAATAATTGCTATTACGACGAGCATCTCAACGAGTGTAAATCCCGTTATATGCCTTTGCCTGAGTAGGTGGTTTGGGCCTTGACAAGGAATTTTGACTACCTTGTCATCCCATAAATGATTTCGTGTCATATCTAACGGGATAAATCCTTTTTTATTCATTTTGCGATAAAAATAAGAATATAGGTCAGGTATCATAGAATTATAATATGATTTAGGCATCAAAAATTTTTTATATAGGTCAGGCATCTTGCCTGACTGCAGGTACAACCGAAGCAGCCCGCCTGTCTCCTACCTTTCGGCAAGGCAGGGAAGTACAGGGACACCACAATTACTTCAAGCTGAGTTCCGTGTTTCTATGTTTCTATGCTACTATGCTACACCGAGGCGGGACGCCTCGGCTATTTCGGTTTGTATGCGTCTCGTCTATTTCGAGTTTGTATCGGTTACTTTATGTTTATGT
>MHZA01000137.1:12657-15853 GCA_001828595.1 Planctomycetes bacterium RIFCSPLOWO2_12_FULL_40_19 | reverse complement strand
TTTATGTTTATGTCATTTTACGTCATCTAGAATCTGGAGAATCTATTTTCGGATTAAAAATGAGTATAAACTCTCTAGTCACTTTTTATCTGCCCAGTGTAATTAATTATTGTAAGATTTTTGGTGTTACCCTGCTTATCCTGAATTACAACTGTATCTGTACCAAGAATTGAAGTGTCGGCAGAGCCGTTTGGATTAAAGGATACAGTGCTTGTTCCGGCAGTCCATGTTCCTGTGCTGGTGCCAAACTCAATTGTGCCTGGAAGATAGTCCTCTTTTTCCAATAAATTCGAGTTTTCATCTGTGATTGATAATTTAGAGTAAGTTGAGTTAAATACAAGTTGTCTGGTTTTTCTGGAATTTATTGCCATCGTCCTTGCGGCTAATGCGCTTGCTTGAATTATTCGCGCACCTTTACTTATTCTCTGTGCTTTAAGGAAAGGTGTAATTAAGGGTACGGTAACAACACTTATCAGGATAATAACTGATATTACGACAAGCATTTCAACGAGCGTAAATCCCGTTAGATACCTTTGCCTGAGTGGGCAGTTTAGGCCTTGGCAAGGAACTTTGACTTTCTTGCCATCCCATAAATGATCTCGTGTCATATCTAACGGGATAAATCCTTTATTATTCATTTTGCGATAAAAATAAGAATATAGGTAAGGTCATCAAATTTTTTTATATAGGTCAGGCATCTTGCCTGACCGCAGGTACCTCTAGGAGCAGAACGCCTGTCGGCAAGGTAAAAACGGGCAGGGATATCCCAATTATTTCAAGCTGAGTTCCGTGTTTCTATGCTACACTGAGGCGGGACGCCTCAGCTATTTCGGTTTTGGCGCATCTCGGCTATTTTGTGTTTGGATGTTTTATCACGAAACGAATCGTCCCTGCCATTTTAGTTTTTGTTTATTTTGCTCCGAGTCATTTTAGTTATTTCAGATTATGTAAATATTTGTTCAACATCGGTTTCGTAAACAGGATTGGCAGATGAAAATTTATAGTCACGTGCCTCTAAAGATAATCCTTTTCTAACAGGATTATTATGTATATAAGTAATTTTTTGCAATAATAGTTTTTCTGAGTATATCGTGAAATCTCTGAAACTTGCTTGCCAAATTCGTCCATTTCTATCATTAATCTTATTTATTTCCTTGCTCGAAAAACTTTTTATGCTGTGCATTGATTGTGAGATATTCTTTTCCCCTGGTATAATTATTAAATGGAGATGGTCAGGCATAACAACAAATGAAATAAGGCTAAACCATCTGTTTTTCCTTCCATAATAAATAGCTGATATTACTGTCTGAGCATTTTCTGGTTTCTTTAGAAATAAGGCATTGTTGATTGTTTTTGTGGTAATGAACGACGGATAATTTTCAAGATTCAGTCTCTGCAAATTTCCCATTTTTTAATTAGCAAAAAATAGTGTTAAGGATTAAGTGTCAGAAAATTATAATATAGGTCAGGCATCTTGCCTGACCGCAGGTTCAATCGAAGCATCCCGCCTGTCGCCTATCTGCCGGCAAGGCAGGGACGTATTACACTGAGGCGGGACGCCTCAGCTATCTCGGTTTTGGTTTTGTCTCAGCTATTTCGGTTTTGGTTATATATCTATTTCTGATTTTATTGACTCCAGTTATTAATATCATCGGCATCGTTTCCAAAAGTATTGGATACTCCGTCCGACCCTACTGAATACAAATCATATGAACCTGTGGTGGAGGTTTGGGTGCCTGGATTTCTATATACTAAATAATTCCCCCATTCATCAAGAATATTGTTACCTTTCAGTTCGTCTCTGTTAAATTCAATATATCGTTTTGCGGTAGGATCAGATGGCTCCAGGGCTTTCTTGAGATCTTCAATTCCTGTGGGTTCAATCCCTGTGGCAGGATAAGACCTGTTATCGTTGTAATATTGATCAATGGCTATTTCCAGTTGCCCCAGTAGCGCCTCTGTTCCCTTTATCTGAGACTTTTCCTGCAAACCGGGAATTACCGTTAAAACAAATCCTGCAATTATGATAATTATACCTATAACTGCCAATAGTTCTATCAGCGTAAAACCTCTTTTACCAGTTTGTGATGTCATCGCTTGTTTCGGTTCCAAAGCTATCAATCTTATCAGGACCAAATGAGTAAATGTCAAAGGAGGCTACATTGTAAGAGGGTGAACTGCTATCGTAGGAATAGAAACTACCAAAAGGGTCCTTGTACTGGAACACCTCTCTCGTTGCATTTATTCCTTCAATAGAAAGATCGGCAGTATCATCAGCAAAATTTACTCCCATTCCTGAAATTTGTGACTTCTTGAATTCTATATATGGGCCGTATACACCATTAAAGCTGGCTGAGCTGAATGTAAATTTGCAACCTAAGAAAAATGCAAGGCATTTTGAAGCTGTATCGAGGTCATCATCGGTTGGTATAGAAATACCGCCAAGAGAGAGGGGCGTCACGGATGTTCTGTAATCATCTGGCGGAAAAACACCAAAATCACTTTCAAATTGTCTTATTGCAAGCTCCATCTGACTTATCTGTGCCGATGTAATCCCTTTTCTTGAATTGGACTGAATAGAAGATACGATCGGGATTGTGATTCCGGCAAGGAACATCATGATTACTATAACGACTAATAGCTCCGCTAGTGTAAATCCCCTTAGAGAGTGTTTTTTTGGATAAGTTTTGTTCATAGAAGAATTTGCAATTTCCGAACTCATAAATAACTAATATAGGTCAGGCCATGTCTTAGACAGATCCGCTTATGGCGTGACATATTGCCTGATCGTCTAAAAACAATAATATAGGTCAGACATCTTGTCTGACCGTAGACTACACCGAGGCAAGATGCCTCGGCTATTTAATGTGTTTTGTTTATAATAAATTACGCCTTCGGTGACTTTTACGATCTGCGCAGGGGCGATCCGGCGGATCGCCCCTACTTACAACCCATTAATCCTCTGTCGGACAGCAGTTGAGGGCGTATAATAACCACCTGCCCGAACCTGCCCGACTTCTTCGCTCAGGCGCTGGTTGCCAGGCGGGCAGGCGCTCTGGATGACGTCATGCTGAGCTTGTCGAAGCACGACTTAACCATTCTCTGTCATTCCCGCCCGCCAGAATGAGTATCGGGCTGGCAATCTGTTGAGCCTGCCTGTGCCAAGCACGGCAGACAGGCGGGAATCTAGAATTAT
>MHZA01000137.1:0-12628 GCA_001828595.1 Planctomycetes bacterium RIFCSPLOWO2_12_FULL_40_19 | reverse complement strand
ATGAGTATCGGGCTGGCAATCTGTTGAGCCTGCCTGTGCCAAGCACGGCAGACAGGCGGGAATCTAGAATTATCATTACAAGAACAACTGAATTCCCATTCCCCGATCTGGGTCAAGGACAGGTTTCATAGGAATGACATAGGGCAACTTTGAAATTCCTATACATTAAATTCAGGAATTTAGGAATCCCTCAATCCCTCAATTTCAAGTGCCTACATCCCGCCTCCCATGCTGTTCATCAGCTTTATGAGAGGTAAAAAGAGCGCTATAACGATTGTGCCGACAGAGCCTCCCAGAAAGATAACTATTAATGGTTCTAACATGCTTGTCAGGGATTCAACAATAGTATCGATCTCATTATCATAATTATCGGCAATCTTTGTAAGCATCTTATCCAGCTCGCCTGTTTGCTCTCCTATTTCAACCATATTTACTACCATCGCCTCACATATCTTTGATTCCCGTAATGGACTTGCAATACTTTCTCCCTCACGGACGCTATTGTGTATCCGGGTTACGGCATTAGTCATTGCTGAATTTCCAGTAATGTTTTTCACGTTATTTAAAGCCTCCAGGATAGGCACGCCACTGGATATTAAAGTTGCGAGAGTCCTTGCAAATTTCGAAATAACCGACTTGTTTATAAGAGTGCCAAAGATTGGCAACTTAAATTTTAACGTATCAACTGCCAGTTTACATCTTCTTACCTTCTGGATTAACTTGAAAGATACAAAAACTGAAATTAAGATTCCAAAGACAAAATACCAATGAGTAATCATAAAGTTGCTAATGGATATTACCACTGATGTCAACAACGGAAGAGCTATGCCCATTTCGTCGAACATCTTTGCAAATTTGGGAATTATAAATATCATAATGGCGGTTAATATTGTACAAGATGCTACAACAACCGTCGCAGGGTACATCATAGCGCTTATGATTTTCCGCTTGAGTTTCTGGGTTTTTTCTCTGTATGTTGCCAGACGTTCCAACACTACATCGAGCGCACCGCTAATCTCTCCTGCATTGATCAGGTTTACATAGAGCTTGTCGAAAATTTTAGGGTGTTTTGACATTGCTATGGACAGGGTATCGCCTCCCTTAATATCCGATATTATTTCATCCACCGCATTTTTTAACAAACCCTTTTTCATTTGTGATTTAAGGATGGTTAAACCTTGTACAATTGGTATATCGGCATTTTGAAGGGTAGATAATTGCCTTGTGAACGGATTTATTTGTTTGTCACTTACACCGCCTATAGTTATTGTGGATAATGATCTTTTACGTTTTACCGGAGTTAGTGAAGTTGTTGATGTTCTATCTTTGACTTGCTTTATTTGAGTAGGATAAAATCCCTTTTCCCAGATCGCTTCAAGGACTTCTTTTGTTGATATTGCCTCGACCTCGTCCTTTACCACTGCGCCTTTACTATTAAATGCTTGAAATTTAAATATTGGCATGGCTGTGAATAGTTTGAAGATTAGAAAACAATGATAATATAGGTCAGGCATCTTGCCTGACTGTGAGCAAGTTACAACGAGTCATCATGCCTCGGCTATTTCTACCAAGATGCTGATCCTGCAAAGCTAAAGATATTCCTTTATCGAAGAATGGTTTTCCGCAACAGATACTAATTTATGCTTGTTTCTCTTTCAACTTCTTCCAGGGTCGTTAACCCGGTGTATACTGCGCTGAGGCCACTTTCCAATAGTGTTTGCATACCGTTATTTCGGGCTATTTCTCCCAGCGTTTCAGTAGAGGATTGTTTAATTATATGTGAACAAATGTCTTCGGTTATTTGCATTATTTCAAGGATTGACATCCTTCCCTTGTAACCCGTACGGTTACAACTACTACAACCTCTCCCTTTATAAAAATGCTTATCCTGCAACTCATAATCCTGCAAATTAAGTTCATTAATAATGTCCTTATCCGGAGTATACTCTTCCCTGCATTCCGGACATATTTTCTTTACTAATCTTTGGCTGATTACGGCTGCCAGTGATGCTGTTATTAAGTATGGTTTGAGACCCATATTGACTAATCTTGTTATTGTTGACGGGGCATCATTTGTATGTAAGGTGCTTAGTACGAGATGGCCTGTCAGGGATGCTTGTATCGCTATTTCCAGCGTCTCCAGATCCCTGATCTCACCGACCAGAATTATATCAGGGTCTTGCCTTAATATGGATCTCAGGCATTTTGCGAATGTTACGTCTGTCTCGGGATTGACCTGGATCTGCATAATACCGTCAATTTCATATTCAACAGGGTCCTCAATCGTAATAATCTTTAAGCCGGTTACATTAACATGATTGAGACATGCATATAAAGTCGTTGTCTTGCCTGAACCGGTTGGCCCGGTAACCAGGATTATTCCGTTTGGCTTTCTCATCAGATTCTTAATTGTCTTCAGATTTTCAGGCACCATGCCTAATCTGACAAGGTCAAGTGAAACTGAACTCTTGTCAAGTATCCTCATGACAACGCTTTCTCCATAATTGGTAGGCAATGTTGAAATACGGATGTCAACAGAGTTTCCTCTTATAGTCAGAAGGATACGGCCGTCTTGCGGCAGTCTTCTCTCTGCTATATCCATATTTGCCATAACCTTGATTCTTGAAACAATGCCATTGGCGAAAAGAACCGGCACCGGTATTTTTTCGCGTAATACGCCGTCAACTCTGTAACGAATTCTAAATTCGTTTTCGAATGATTCAAAATGAATATCACTCGCTTTAACCATGACGGCTTGTAAAAGTATCAGATTGACGAAACTCTTTACCGGCGTATCTTTGGACATCCCTTTAACATGTTCCATTTCAATTGTTTCTCTATCAGAGGAATAATGTGTTGCTGAGAAATTGTGCTGGAATTTATCCAGGATTTCATCAACTGATTCATTTGTTTTCGGATAACACCTGTCTATCGCATTGGCTATTTCTTCTCTTTCGGCCAGGGCCGGTTTTATATCATGCTTTAGCAGAAATCTAAGATCATCTATCTGTTGTATATCCAGAGGGTCCTGCTGCGCTACTGTAAGCGTGGAATTCTCAAAGCCTATTGGAATGATTCTGTAAAGATTAGCGATAGAAGGCGGGATTTTATCCAGTACTTCCTGGTTTATATTGATATCTGCAAGACTGACAATTTCCATGCCGAGATATTCACTTAGAGCCTTCATTATCAAGTCGCTTGTAGTGTACTCAAGATCTACTAATACATCCCCCAATGCCTTGCCATTTATTTCCTGTATATCAAGAGCGTCCTTTATCTGCTCTTCAGTTATCAGTTTCTTTTCCAATAATATCTGTCCGAATAATATCTTCTTCTCTTCTTGTGTCGCCATATCTTTTTATGTTTCCGGAGTTTTATAAAATTTTTTTACATGAATTGAACGGTTCTTATCTCCATCCCTGTTCCTTCTTCCGCTTTTATAAGCGTTAACTTCAATTGGAAGCGAACATAGATACCCTTATTACTTCCTCCAGCGTTGTGATTTGTGCGCGCGCCGATCTTAACCCGTCTTCGGCTAATGTAGTCATTCCATTTAAATGCGCAATCTTTCTCAGCTCATGTATTCCCGCATTTTTAAATATTGCTTCTCTCATTTCTGTGTTTACACACATAAACTCAAAGATGGCTTTTCTGCCGCGATAGCCGGTTCTGTTGCAATATTCACATCCTGTCCCATGGTAAAACTCCGTATCGCCAACATCAATATTATTTATACTAAGCATTGCCAGGACTTCATTGTCCGCTTTACATGGGACTTTACACTTCGGGCATATCACTCTTACCAGACGCTGGGCCAGAATCGCCTGAATTGACGATGATATAAGAAAAGGTTTGATCCCCATGTCGGAAAGTCTTGTTACGGCTGAAGGCGCATCATTTGTATGAAGCGTGCTTATGACAAAGTGCCCGGTTAATGCTGAGGTAACTGCTATCTCCGCAGTCTCAACGTCCCGAATTTCTCCTATGACGATTATATTAGGGTCTTGCCGCAGCACAGAGCGGAGTATGCTGGGAAACGTCAGGCCGATTGCCTCGTTTACCTGACATTGGTTAATACCAGAAAGATTGTATTCTATCGGATCCTCTACTGTAATTATCTTTTTTTCTGAACGATCTACTTCATTTAAAGCAGCATAAAGAGTCGTGGATTTACCACTGCCCGTAGGGCCGGTAATCAGAAAAATACCGTTTGGTTTTTTTAATACTCTCTTAAAGTTGTTATAATCATGTGTGGAAAAACCCATATTCTTCAGTTGTACAAGCACTGTTGACTTTTCCAGTATTCTCATTACAATACTTTCACCACCGGTAGTTGGTATTGTGCTGACCCTGATATCTATTGGTTTCTCACCAACTTCTGAGCTTATTCGTCCATCCTGGGGTTTTCTTTTTTCGGTAATATCAATATTCGAAAGTATCTTTATTCTGGAAATCAGCGCTTCATGTATGCGTTTTTTAATTGAATGCACCTCCTGACATACGCCATCGATCCTGTACCTTATACGAACTTTGCCAGGTAATGGTTCAATATGAATATCGCTGGCGCGGGACTTAACGGCTTCGTCAATTATATACGTAACGAGTTTGACAATAGGCGCCTCTGATTCTTTCTCAGCGCCAAATTTATAGTTAACTGACTCGTCAGCGTCTGCAATTATTGACTTAAATCCATCCAGGTAGCCATCAAAAGAGACCGACTTTTCCCTGTAATAATATTTTTTAATAGCATCTTTAATGTTATTCTTCGTCGCCAGCACACATTCCACGTTAGTATTGAGTGTGAAACGCAAGTCTTCCAGTGTGCTGATATCAAGTGGATCGCTTATGGCAACAATAAGTAATCCATTTTGCTGTGCGACAGGTATGATATTATGTCTTTGTGCGATGTTCTTTGGGATTGTGTTTATAACATCTTGCGGGATGGTAGCGGCCATAGGGTTAACGACTTTAAAATCAAATTGTTCAGCCAGGCTGCCTATTATATCTTCATGGCCGGCAAAACCCATCTCTGTTAATGCTTCTCCCAATCTGATTGACAGCTTCTTCTGGTGTTCTAACGCCCTGCCTAACTGCTCATCAGAGATGATTCCTTTTTTTGTGAGCATCTGTCCCAAAGACATTTGTGAAGTTTTCATTTTATTAAATTAAAAGTCTAAAGACTTAACTCCAACAGAGGAATTTACCCTTCCCGCCCGTACCGAACGGTATGTTCGGGCGGGTAGGGTTTTATTTGAGACATTGCAAACACGGCTTTGAAATTCCTATACATTAAGCAAGATTTCGTGGGCAAATATAAAGATGGTTAAAACCGTGTCTGATTTGTTAAGAATTCCGATCCTGGATTGTCCGTCTTGTTCTGAACGGATAATGACTGAGAAATTGCTTCCAGGTCCAACCAACAGCCAAACCCGTCCGTCTATGTCGTTCTGGTGGGAGTCGTCAGCCTTGCTGCAACAATATTATTTGGCTGTAACTATGCCGATTGTTGCTATTTCTTGTTCTTCTTCTCACTCTTTGTAGGTATCTTTGCCTCTAACTCCCTCAAGGAAAGCGTTAGTATTGCCGGCGTGACATAGGTTGCAGAGATTAGCAGCTTTTTCAAAAAGCCTCGCCGCCCGTCATCAAGATTCTTAAGCACTTCATTTTCTGATGTTCTGTCGAGTCCATCCCGCCCAACCAGATTCCGGTTGTTGCCTTTTTCAGGTTTATCATCGGACTTCTCGTATTTGCTCATTGCTTTTTACCTCCAGACATATTCTATAATTATTTGGTTACGATTAATGCGTAAATTAAAAGTCTAAAGACTTAACTCCAAAAGATTTAAAATAGAAATTCCTGTGCATTAAAATTATTTCTTCCTTCCCGCCGCTTCATGAAATTGCCTTAATTCTTCTTCCATCTCTTCCTTGCCAATGGCTCCGTATAAAACCAATATCTCGCCAATCAGATTATGTTTTTTCTTTTGCAAAATTAGAAGTTTGTCAACAACTTTCTTGCTTAAAAACCCCAAATCGGTTGCTATTTCTCCAAATAGACCGCCCTTCTCTCTCTGACAATCCAGAATCTTGCTCAATTGTTCATTATTCAGGGCCTTTTCACGTATAGCCAGTACACCTAATGTAATATGTTCTTCCCGTTGAAACCTGAGAGCGTCTTCAAGTTCACTCTCTTCTATCTTACCTTTCTTGATTAAGTATTCTCCAAATCTCATTTTGATTTACTTTTCATAGTTCGATAAACTCACTATGCTGAGCTTGTCGAAGCATTGCCTGCCCGAATAGGTTCAGGCGTGTAAGCTTCGTAAAATTCTCATATTATAACTTTCAGGAATACCTTCCCTGAACTTAACGCCCCGCTGGCGGACTACGATTGCTGAATGTAGCGGAATGGCTTCCTGCCCGAACTGACTGGTCAGGCGAGTAGCCTTCCATGTCCACTAAGAAGATATGTGAATGTTTAAATTGCTATTGAATCTGTTGTGTGTGGAGGTTTGCCCGCCCCAGCCCGACAAGGTCGTTCTGGCGGGTGCAGGAAGCCATTCCGCCACAGATACAATAAAAGTTGCGTAGGGGCGTATAATTATACGCCCCTACGTTTTGTTACAGCATTGAATTTCCTAGACATTGAATTAAAAGTCTAAAGACTTAACTCCTTTTCCGGAATTTACCCTTCCCGCCTGAACGAGTCATTCGGGCAGGTAGGATTTTATAAAATGCGTTTTCTCTGTCCCACTTAAGTATAACGTATTTTCCTGGTTAGTCTCAAGAATTTATTATATCGTTATTTACTAATTATTCTTCTTCCACCACTTCTTCCACTTCCATCCAACATAGTTCTCACTGACGCCTGAGCATGCACCCTCATAATCACCGTGTGCCAAATGTCCAGCCAGGTCGCCTTGTGATATTTCCTTGGTTTCCTCATCATTTGTACCCGGCATGTGACATACGACTACTTTATTTTCTTCTTCTTCGCCACTCCATTTTTTCTGCTTTTCCTCAAGTTTTACCAACTTCTTCTTACCATCATTCTTGCCATGATGGGCATTCTTCCGGCCTGGATGTGGGTGACTATGGTAAGTGCCATCATCATGCCAGTGGTAGTGATCATGTTCATTTTTGTCCACTGTGGCCGCAAGTACAGCGCTGTCGCTCTCCAGTGTGTTTGTCTCTCCGCTTGCGCGGTCTGTCACGATAACCTTTCCAGTAATAATTGTCACATCGGTCGTTGCGCCGCCGTTACTGGTCTGAACAGTAAACACTGTGCCCCTTACGCCAACGATAGCGCTCGGAGTAACAACCTCGAATTTTGAACCTGAAGTGACAGTAGTAGTTATTGATCCATCGCCCTGGACCCTTATGATACTGTATAAAGTGCCGTCAGAAAGACGGACTGATTGCGTGAGAAATACGTTATAATTAGCTACGGCGCTCGCTATTGTAACGGCGCTCCCGTCATCGAACGTCATTACGTCATTCACATTGCTGATTTTTCGCTGATTACTGTTTCCATCAGGCGGTATTACCTGACCGTTGGCAAGTGTGGCGCCAACCTTCGTAATCTCTGTATAACCTGTAGAAAAAAGACTTGTGGAGCTGTTATTGTCCCTGTGGCGCGGGCAACCAATGGCAAGTTGTTCAACCTTCTCAGTCTGGCCTGCACCCGTACGTTTTACATAGTAAGGATCGTAACTCGCAAGGTTATCAATACTGGTCTGATCCTTATCCAGAGGGCAAATAAACGTTTTCACAGTATTTATATAATCGCTAAGTTCGACAGCAAGCGGATACTGGTCATTAGTATCATCAGGATAGCCGTCATCGGGAAATATCTTGTAATCGTTATAGTGCAGTTGCAATCCGCTGGATATATTTTTCATGTTATTCATACATGTCACCTGATTGGTCGTTCCGCGTATTTTGACTACGGCAATAGTCCCGATACCGGCAAGCGCTGCTATTATGCCGATTGTTACAAGTAATTCTGTAAATGTAAATCCTTTGTTATAACGTTGATATTTTGGTTTCCACATAATAACCTCCTTATGTTGTAAAGCATCAGGCGCTTAAAGCGCCGAAAAGACCGGCATGTTGTTGATGTTGATACGGCACCCGCCTGCCCGCCCGTCTACGCCGTTCGCCAGCCCGACACGTCTTTCTGGCGGGGACGGGTACCTATTCGGGCAGGCAAGTTGTTGATTTTATTTTGCTTAAAAGACCATTTTATCACATTAAAGTATTGCCGCAAACAAATTTTTGCGCCATTACCACCTAAATGCCTTTTAATTGTTCGCTATTTCTGCTGAGTTTGAGATTAATGGCGTCTTCAGGGCATAGCTCACGGCATTTATTGCCACAGGCTTTGTGTCGGACGTAAGTTCCAGTGACCTGACTGCGACTGTCGCCGCCTGAGTAGCGGCCTTTAATGCCTCGTCTATTCTCGCATCTGCTTTTGAGGTCTTCTCTAATGCGTTGTCAGCAATTTTCTTCGCCTCAGCAACATCTTTTGTGAATTGATCTATAGACGCAACTGCTCCCGTGACGCCGTCCAGAGCATCAACAGCCTTTACATTTGCATCCTCAGCGCTTTTCTGTGCGCCCTGAGCGCTTTCCTGGGCCTTCATTGCTATCTTCTTGGCATCCAATGCATTTGTCAGAGCGGTAACGACCTGTTTGATTACGGCGCTTTCAGCCCCTTTCATCTTAGCTATTACGGCATCAACATCGGTTGAGTTCTCTTGTTTTATCCTCTCCTCTAACTCACGTATTGACTTGTCTATACGTGAATCAACGTATTCCGTAGAAACAGTAACGCAGCCTGCGCCGCTCAAAGGCGCCACGAGGGCAACCCACAAAAGATACTTTGTAAATATATTTTTCATTTTATTTCTATCTCCTTCAAAAAAATTCAAATAATTAAAAGATTCCATTTACGGTTGTGCTATCATACGTCTATGTCCAGAAGATCTTTATCTTGTAAGATGTGCGGAGTAATCATGATAAGCACCTCTGTTTCTTCCTCACTATTAGAAACACTCCTGAACATGCCGCCCAAATAGGGCAGGTCTCCCAGTAAAGGGATTTTCTTCTTTGTTTCCGACCTTTTCTTTTGCATTAATCCCCCGATTACAATGGTCTCTCCGTCTTTTACCCTGACAGTAGTATTTACCGAACGTTTGCTTACTATGGGTAGTCCCAGATCGCCTCTGGCTTCAACGTGGGAAACCTCCGCCTGATTTATTGTAACTGTTATATCTCCCGATTCTGAGATCCTCGGCGTTACATCCAGAATGATCCCCGCATTTATTCTTTCCAACTGTGTGGTTTGAAACGACGCCGGCCCGCTTGTCACTGAGAATGTCTCTTGCGAACCGATGAAGATTCTTGCCTGGCGTCCGTCAAGTGTGGAAATCCTGGGAGTAGCCCGAACAACCGCTTCATTATTATCTATCAATGACTTGATAGAGCTGATGAGACTGCGGACAAGCTTCCCCGTCGTAGCATAGGAGAGGCCAACGCTGCCGAGAGATGAAGGGTCAAATTTTAACGTTTGAGTATTTACGTTGTTTTGCAGTAAACTCTTCCGGGTAGCATCATTATCAACCTGGCTAAACGTCCAATTCATTGACTTGGAGAGTGTCTTTATGCCACTCTCGCTTATATCTGTAACAACGGCTTGCAGGACTATCTGCCTGGGAGCCTTGTCAATCTTGGATATATCAGTTCGGATACGCTCAATCATTTCATCTGAGGCTGTAACGGTAAGCACATTCTGCTCCTCACTTACCTGTATATAAGGCCTGAAGGACGACGAAAGCAGACCCGAGACCTCTCTGGCAGAAAAGTAGGTTGGCTTTATGTATATCGTGGTCGTCAGTCTATCGAAAGTCGGACTTCCGGGTTCCGCCGTTCCAATTAAGTAGTAGCCATCCATTTTTTTATAAGTATATCCACCCGGAGACAATATTATCTTTAAAGTGTCTTCCAGCGGCACGCCCTGCACCTCCAGCGAAACCAGCCCCTGTACGCTGCTATCGGCCACGAGAGGAATCCCTGCCTGGGCAGAGATGTCCCGAAGAGTCTCTCTTATATCCGTTTCAAAGAAGACGTTGGTAATCAGTCTGGCCTCTTCCGTAGTTTCTTTGTTTTCCTCAGGCGCTGTTTTGTGAGACGACAATTGATCATACTCCATCAAGTCAGCCGGTATAAAGCCTTCTATTTCCTTAAGCACCTGTTTTTCCCGTAACTGTTTTATGTTATCGAACTGTAAATCCGCCTTCTCTATCTTCCTTTCACTTAATTGTGAGTAGTACTTAATATTTTCAGATAACAGGCTGTCAGGATTGTCTGTATTCGCCTGGGCAAACTCATCCCTGGCCTTTGTAAAATTCTTATTATTATATTGATCTCTTGCGGACTTATACGATGATAAAAAGCCGGGAGTTTTCCCCGTTGCCGTACAGCCACAGGATATACATACCAGAAGATATAACAGGAACCTGCCCGAATAGGTACAGGCGGGGAAACCGCTTCCCTTTAACCATCTCCAAATAACAGGATAAGATTTCTGCCGGATTTCCTTTTCTTTCAAAACAGGATTCAGTGTCATTTCACCGTTTACATGATAAAGCGACCAGGATTTCTTCATAAGATTCCTAACTAAATATGATGGCAGCGCCAAGGTTTAAAAATTGAAAAGTTTCTAATATGCAAAATTAAGAGTTATTTGTCTTTTTCTGTTTTGTTGCTACTTGAGCAGGTTCATCTGTTGGAGGCTTGTCCGGTATCGTAAACTCATAATCGGCTCTGGCGTCCGCCTCGCCTCCATAATTAACAACAACCGTAGCAGTGTATTTTCCTGCAGGTAGTTTCTCCCCGCCATATACTTCTTTTAACCGCCTGGTATTGCCTGGGAGAACAAACGGCACGTTCTTTCCAAGAGATTGTTCGTGTACAATATCTCCCATGTAATCTTTTACCTTAATTGTACCTGTAGGACGTACGTGCATATTACCCGTATTATTAAAGCCTATTGTGAATTCCGTGGGTTTGCCGTCTTCAACAGGAGCCGTTCCAAAGTCTGTAATGGATCCCTTAATCCTGGACGTGCCGGGTACAATAACCATCAGCGTGCTTCCAAGCGATTTTTCAGGTTCAAGTTGCGACGCATTTGCTGAAAGAGGCGACGTTTCAAATACCAGCTTGCCGTAGTGTCCGCCGTCTGCTCCATCAGGGATGCGTAATTTCAGCATGATCTTCTTGCTTTCGCCTGGTGAAAGTTTAAACTTTGCAGGCTGTACGGTAATCCAGTCGGCACATGACCTTTCTACAGTTCCCGGCTCCACGATCCGCATCTCGCCGTCCGGCTGATATTGCAGGCCTTTGATATAGCCTGCTACCTGTACAGGTTCATCATGCTGATTATTTATGGTAATAACTGAGCTGCGGTATCCGCCGCCAGGCACTTCCACTTCCACCAGTTGCGGTTCAGCGCCGATTATAGGAGGTCCGGAATATTCACCTTCTCCATAAAATACCTGATTCATCATCCTGGCAAGTTCAGGGGTTATGACGAATTCAGTATTGGCTGGAGATATTGGTCCACCTTCACTATCCATATTAAATTTAGCCTGTACCGTATATTCTCCGGGCCGCAGAGGTTCTTTTATATAACCCTTGAAATCCCTCATTCCGCCAGGGAATATGGTCGGATTTCTGGGAGTCGTGAGGGGTATCCGTGCCACAACTTTTCTGAGTTTTTTATGTACGATAAGGGCCTCGCCCCCTCTTGGCGTGATATGGATGTTGCCTTCATTCCCGAAGACGGCGGACACTTCTATTTCCTGTTTTTCCATCCATGAATCGCTTTCAGGAATATTAACCGCCACGTTCTTTATAACGCCATTCTTTAAAAAATTTGTGCCGTCAACCTTTGTGCCGTCAACCAACAACATCACTGTGCAGGCTATTCTATAAGTAAGCTTTATAACTCCGCCCAGTCTATCGGCCGGCAGTTCCTGGTAGGGGGTTTTGTCGTTATCCGGCACTTTCTCTACCATGATAGCGCCGAACCTCTCACCTTCAGCGCGACTGGGTACGGTATACTTGCATGCCACGCTTCTCCTTTCGCCAGGCATCAGGACGATATCTGTATCCTCAATCTTTATCCATGAGGAAAGAGAATCTCTCGTAGTGTTTGCATTGGGGAAAACAGGCGAGCCGTCCTGCCTGATATTATAATCAGTTACGTATAGTTTTACCTGCATACTATCTGTTCTGCTTGAATTGGAGAGCAGCAGTTGAATTGTTTCTGTCCCACCGGGAGGTATATTCAGGTTTTGCTGTGTGGGCGATACTCTGAGAGCTGACCATGCGGTAGCCCGGGCAAGAAATACAACACAAATCATCACCACCAGGCATCCTGAAATTAATTGAATATTCTTAACCATCTTAACCACTTCATACCTCCTTTTCTTATTATTGTTATTGTTAAATTAAAAGTCTAAAGACTTAACTCCATTTCTGGATTTTACCCTTCCCGCCCGTACCGAACGGTACCTGCCCGAATAGGTACAGGCGGGCGTTCGGGCGGGTAGGGTTTTATTTTG
>MHZA01000136.1 GCA_001828595.1 Planctomycetes bacterium RIFCSPLOWO2_12_FULL_40_19 | reverse complement strand
CATTAAATTTTAAGGTTTGTGCGACAGGCTCATATATAGTATAAATTCCCATTTTTAAGTTTCCGGGAGTTAAGGTCACTTTAATAGATATTACCTCCCTTTCGAGGGGAGCCCAGAAATTATTTCCAGTTTAATTAGAAAGGATACCTGAATGAAATTCAGCACGGCATTAAGGCAATATTCAAGAAGAAGGATTGAAAAAATAAAGAATGCCGACATTGTCATAGGCATACCATGTTATAACAATGACTCCACAGTTTCACATGTAGTTAAGACTGTCGGCAAAGGGTTATCTACCTATTTTCCTGATTCAAAGTCCCTTATTATGGTTGGAGATGGCGGCTCGACAGACGATTCACGAGAAGAAACCCTTGCTGTACACGTAGAGCCATGGATTGAAAAACTAATCACAATTTACAGAGGCATCCCCGGTAAGGGTACTGCATTGCGGGCAATATTTGAGGCGTCTGAATACCTTGGGGCAAGGGTTTGTGTTGTTTGCGATTCTGATATAAGGTCTATTACGCCTGAATGGATTAAAAACCTTATTACGCCTGTTTATGATGAAGAGTATCAGTTTGTAGTTCCATATTATGAACGATACAAGTATGACGGCACTATAACCAATAATATAGTATATAATCTCACACGCACACTCTATGGTCTAAGGGTCAGACAGCCAATAGGCGGTGATTTTGCCTTTTCAGCTAAGCTCATAAAATTCTACAATGATCAGGATGTCTGGGAGACTGATGTGGCTAAGTTCGGAATAGATATCTGGCTCACCACTACTGCAATCATTCAGGGATTTAGAATTTGTCAGACTCGATTAGGAACGAAGATTCACGATGTTAAGGACCCAAGTGAGTCATTGGGGCCGATGTTTCAGCAGGTTGTCACCACACTCTTTGTCCTTATGGAGCAAAATTATGATTACTGGAAAGACATAAAGGGAAGCGTTCCCGTGCCAATCCTGGGCGAAGTAACCGGTACGAAGCCTGAGGCCTTTGATATTAACCTGGATAACCTTGTAGAGTATTTCAAGACGGGGCTCAATCACTTCGGAGCGCTTTGGGAAAATATAATAGAAAAAGACAACTTTAAAGAGTTAAAGAAAATAGGCTCTTTAAATACTGATAATTTTACGTTTCCAACAGAATTATGGTGCAGGATACTTTATGATATAGCCGTAACTTTTCGTAATTGGAAAAGGAACAGGGTAAAATTGGTTAATATGGTGACGCCACTGTACTTTGCAAGGATAGCCGGGTTCGTTAATAGAACAAAAGACATGACAAATGAAGAAGCTGAACAGGTTGTTGAAAAACAGGCAGAGATGTTTGAAGATAGTAAGGACTATTTGTTACAAAGATGGTCTGAAAAGGGGAAGGAAGAACAAGCTTAGACATCATACCAAACTCAATTTCTTTTCACTATCAAAAGTTGTTTAGCCGATAAAGAAGATGTATTTTCAGGGGTGAATTGTGTTGCCTTAAAGTGTTTTTCCGGTTTGTGACTTTACGATTTTACTAATAAGTTCTTTGTAAGGGAAATTCTTGCCGGGACATGCTGTGCTTTTTTGGACTACCTGATTATGCATGATGACATTTGATTCGGGTATTTTATATCTTTTTGAAACGTAGTCAACCAGGTTCGCAAGAGATATAAATTGATTTTTTGTGGGCTTATTATCCTCTTCAAAATTTCCAACGAGACAGATGCCAATAGCGATTTGATTAAGGTTCATATTGGCGGTATGTGCGCCATGAATCTGTTTTGTCCATCTTTCACCCACTTCAATCTCGCCATTGCCTGAGCCGTTGCCGTTGCCAATAACGAAATGATAGGCCAGGCCTTCCGGCCACTTTCTTTCTTCTCTATGATATCTGCCAAAGCGCTTTGCATTTCCTTCGTCAGTAGCGCTGTGATGTAGCACAATGTATTTCCATTCATTTTCGTTTACGTCTACCTTACATAATTTTTCAATATCTATAGCGAATTGTCTTTCTTTCCCAATAAACTGCTGGTAAATGAAAAGCCCTATTGCAGTAACATACATAGCAATTGAAAATATTATAACGTGCCGTTTAACTATCTTCATTATGTTGATTTATCATATTGAACAGTTACTATACTTAAGTGGGCAGAAAAAACGCATTTTAAAAAACCCTAAAGAGAATTAACTCCAACCTGCCCGAATAGGTACAGGCGGGTTAGCTAACATATCAGGAGTTAAGGCTTTAGCCTTTTATTTCCTTACATGTTAAAGAAATCGATAAATCACAGTTTATAGCCATGTTGAGTATAGCAGACTGTAGCGGAAGGCTTCCTGCCATAAAGGCTGGTCAGGCGGGTAGCCTTCCATCATAATGTAGCAATCATAGAAATGGGAATCTGGTTTCCGCTACGCTTAATTCAATGGCATTGCTTGAACAAGGGCGAAACCGTGTAAACGTTGCTCCGGACTCACGACCTGCATCGTCACGGACGATGTACTCCACAAAAGGTAGGAATGGGCGCCAATGTCCAATATTCTTCCCTCTCAGGTGTAAGGACAACAAAAAAACTTATTAACAACATTTTATAGAAATTTTAGAACATAAATCAAGATTAATATGCCTGTAAATCAACGCTTAACTTGACACTTTATCATTATTGTGATAGGATTCAGCATGAATATCAATATTTGTGCCATATGTAAGGGGTCATATCGCAATGACTTATGAAAGATTTGCTGAAATTGTATTGGACATACCTCTGAATAAAAAATTTCACTACAAGATACCACCATCCTCTATAAATCAGATAGAAATTGGTAAAAGGGTTAGAGTTCCTTTCGGGGGAAGGACAGCCGTAGGGTATTGTGTTGGGTTCACCGATATATCAGACGTTAAAACAACAAAGGACATAATACACGTAATCGATAAAGAACCTATCTTAAATTCTAAGATGTTAAGAGTTGCGGAATGGCTGGCCAATTTCTATTTTTGCGGCTGGGGAGAAGCTTTAGAGACCTCTCTTCCCTCTGTTGTAAAGAGGGGCATTAAAACCAGGACAATAAGTGTTGTCAGATTATGTAAAGATGGCGCCTCTGTAAAAGAGATGATTCCCACAATCAAAAAGAAAGCGCCAAAACAGGCAAGAGTGCTGGAGGTACTTACTGAAGTAGGCGAAATAACGGTTCCGGAATTAGCAAGTATAAGCAAGTGCAATACTGACAGTCTTTACAGGCTTCGAGATAGAGGTTTAATTACTCTTAATAAGAGAAAAGCTAACGATTCCCTCTTTGCCGGAAAACACTTCAAAAAAACATGCCATCTACAGTCTACCGGAGAACAAGAAATAGCGATTCGTCTTATTAAGAGGAAATTAAGGGAAAGGCAGTATGATACTATTTTGTTGAAAGGGGTTACAGGAAGCGGCAAAACAGAGGTTTATCTGCAGGCAATCTCAGAAGTGATTAGTATGGGACGGAAGGCAATAGTTCTGGTTCCTGAAATATCCCTCACGTCACAGACGATTGAAAGGTTCAAATCCCGTTTTGATAGAGTGGCTGTCATGCATAGCAGCTTGACTGACAGGCAGAGAAGCGATCAATGGTGGGATATTAAGAATGGTAATGCGGACGTTGTTATTGGCACACGTTCAGCAGTATTTGCCCCTTTAGAAAATGTGGGATTGATCGTAATTGACGAAGAGCATGAAAATACGTTCAAGCAGGACACCTCCCCGCGTTATAATGCCCGTGATGTCAGCATGATCAGGGCAGAATATGAGAATGCCCTGGTTGTGCTTGGTTCCGCTACACCTTCTCTTGAGAGTTTTTATAATGCCGGTATTGGTAAGTATGAATGTGTCACCCTGAAGAATCGGGTTGGAAACAAACCACTTCCCAGGGTGGAAGTAATTGACATGCGACTTGAAAAGTACAGGGGTAAAAACCAGAAATATATATCTGATTATCTGGAACTTTGTATGAAACAGTGCCTTTCTAAAAAGGAGCAGGTGCTGTTGTTTTTGAACAGGCGCGGATTCTCGCCTTTTATAAGTTGTAGAAGATGCGGATTTGTATTAAAATGTAAAAGATGCGATATATCTATGACCTATCATAAGCAGAAAGATGCCGTAATATGTCATTATTGTTTTTCAGATGAATCTGTTCCGGTAAAATGTCCTGAATGCTGTTCTCCCGGCATAAGTTTTCTGGGTGTTGGAACAGAAAGGATGGAGGAAGATATCAGGGCCATGTTCCCCAAGTACGAACTTTTGAGGATGGATAGCGATACCATGAGGGGAAGGGATTCTCATGAGAAGGCATTAAGCGCCTTCGGGCGCGGCGATATAGATATACTTCTGGGCACTCAAATGATCGCAAAAGGCCTTGACATTCCGAACGTTACATTGGTTGGAGTCCTTTCCGCTGATACGATTGTCAATATGCCTGATTTCCGGGCAGGTGAGAGGACTTTCCAACTGCTCTGTCAGGTAGCGGGAAGAACCGGAAGAGGCCATAAAGGAGGACGGGTTATAGTTCAAACTTATAATCCGGAGCATTACAGTATTAAGTATGCTGCTTTACATGATTATGATGGGTTTGCCAAAAAAGAACTTGAATATAGAAAGCAACTTTATTATCCTCCATATGGACGATTGGCAAGAATTGTATTACGTGGAAAGAAAGACCAGGACGTTAAAGAGAGAGCCGCGGATATTGCAGAAAAATTGAAAGAAGCAATACGATTGACTACCGGAATGGCTCAGTCAGACAGGTACAAAAATAAAGTGGAAATTTTGGGGCCGGCGCCGGCGCCGATTGCCAGGGTTAAAGACAAATACAGGTGGCACTTAATTGCTAAGGCGGATAATTCTGAAAAACTGCGTGCGATTTTAAAAAGTATTGAGAATGAAAACAGACATTCAAAAAGGGTCCAGATTATGATTGATGTGGATCCGTATATGTTGTTATGAGGTGTTAAAAATGCCGGAAAATGGATTTAGTGCTGAAGAATTTTTTGAAGATGGCGGCGGGCTGACATATAGTGATTTTATCCTGTTGCCTGGCCATATAGGCTTCCCTACAGATGAGGTTGATCTGGAAACAAACCTCACAAGAAATCTCAGGGTCAAAAGACCTCTTGTCAGCTCTCCTATGGATACCGTAACGGAGTCAAAAATGGCTATCTATCTGGCGCTACTGGGCGGAATAGGAATTATACATTATAATAATACTATTGAAGAACAGGCCAGGGAAGTCAGGTTGGTAAAAAGGTTTGAAAACGGATTTATTACTGAACCTGTAACACTCAGTCCTGAAAATACCATTTCAGATGTAGACAAAATTAAAAAGACATACGGTTTCTCCGGTATACCGATAACTGAAGACGGGACATTAAAAACTAAATTAACTGGTATAGTTACAAGGAGAGATATTGATTTTGAAATAGATAGAACAAAAAGATTACGTGAAGTTATGGTCACCAGTCTCGTTACGGCAAACGCCGGCATCTCCCTCGCAGAAGGGAATAAAATACTAAATGAGTCTAAGAAAGGCAAGCTGCCTTTGGTAGATAAAAATGGACTTCTTGTATCCTTAATGAGCAGGACGGATTTATTGAAGAATGAAGATTTTCCTTTTGCCTCAAAGAATAAAGAAAAACAGTTACTGGTCGGAGCCACCGTTTCAACACGGGATGAAGACAGGGAGAGGCTTAAAGAACTGGTAGATGCGGGAGCAGATGTAGTGGTGATTGATGCTTCTCAGGGAGACTCAATTTATCAGCACAAAATGATAGAGTATTTAAAGAAGAATTACCCGAACGTAGAAGTCATAGGCGGAAACGTTGTAACGGCTAAACAATGTAAATCTCTTATTGATAAGGGAGTGGATGCGCTTCGTATAGGGATGGGTTCAGGTTCTATCTGTATTACACAGGATGCCATGGCAGTGGGAAGGGCCCAAGGCTCTGCGGTTTACCACTGTGCGAAGTTTGCGAGAGAATATGCGGGAATCCCCGTAATTGCGGACGGAGGGATAGCGAACATAGGTTACATAGTTAAGGCATTATCATTAGGGGCGAGTACCGTAATGCTTGGCGCAATGCTTGCCGGTACGAACGAGGCTCCCGGTGACTATTATTATGAAGGTGGGGTCAGGCTGAAAAAATATAGAGGAATGGCATCCTTAGAGGCAATGAACAAAGGTGGCGATAAGAGATATTATGCAGAAAACAATAAGGTTAAGATCGTACAGGGAGTGTCGGGCACAGTGGTTGATAAAGGATCAGTGACTCATTTTGGCGAGTATATTATAAAAAGCTTATTACATGCAATGCAAAATCTTGGTTATAAGACAATAAAAGAACTTCATAACGGGATTTATGACGGCACTCTTGCTTTTGAAGCCAGATCCCCTTCTGCTCAGGGAGAAGGGTCTGTCCATGATTTACATTCATATACTTCACCTGATGCCGCATTGTTTTACCCCCATGATAGAAAAAGGGGATAGTTTCTTAAAGGTGCAGCACAAATTTTAATAAAATAATTTTAACCCGTAGACTATGGGACATATACTTTATCATGATTAAAACCATTAGATATTTCCATTTTCTGGCTATTTTTTCAATTATTTCTGTTTCAGCCGGTTGCGTGACCAGGACAATAACCGTAAAGACAAATCCCGACAATGCACTGGTATATATTGATGATAAGCTTGCCGGTGAAAGTCCCGTTACAATACCTTTTACGTATTATGGCACCAGAAAAATAATGATAGAGAAAAGGGATGAGGATGGAAGGCTTACTCATGAAAGAGCAACAGTATATGAAAAAATAAAGTCCCCTGTATATGAAGTCTTTCCGCTGGATTTTTTCTCCGAAGTGTTATGGCCAGGCAAGCTAAAAGACGATCATGTTCTAAATTATGATCTAGTGAAATTAGAACCATTATCGAGAAAAGAACAACAGGAAAAGGTAATAAAGAATGCGGAAGAGTTAAGACAAAGGGTCTATGCGCCGGACTTTTAATGACCACTAAGACGATATAAATTTTGGTTAAAGGTAATGGTTGCAGTTATCAGTCAGGTTTGCATGGCAAATCCTTTGGCAGGCGAGTGGCTTTTTCGGGTGAATAAAGCCGCACCGGTAGTTAAAATCACCATTATATTTGTTGCCCACCACTGGAAGATAATTTACATTTTAAGAAATCCCCTCTCTTTCCACCTTTAAAAAATGGGGACTACGAGGAATTAAACATTTGTAAGGGTGTATTGCCACCTGCCCGAATAGGTACAGGCGGTACGCCCCTACTTTATGGTAACTTTGAAATTCCCAGACATGTACTCTAATTTATGAAAATCGTGTTAGCCTCCACAATAATTTCTTATCTCTTATTCTTTTTTGTTGGCCAGATTGTCAATGCCGGTGAAAATGATAGAAAGAGATGGAACAAACGTTATAACACTAAGGAATATATATACGGTAAAGACCCTATAAAGTTCCTGCAGGAAAATGTTGAACTACTGACTAAAGGTAAAGCCCTGGTACTGGCTATGGGGGAAGGGAGAAATGCTGTATTTCTCGCTAAAAACGGATTTGACGTTGACGGTTGTGATATCTCTGAGAAGGCTGTCGAGAAGTGTGAATTTTTAGCCTGGGAAAACGGTGTGACATTAAATGCCTTTGTAGCGGACCTGGAAGAATATAAAATACCGGCTGGTAAATATGATCTTATTACGTGCTTTTACTACACACAAAGAGACCTTATACCTCAAATCAAGGAAGGCTTGAGAGAAGATGGTATGGTTATGTTTGAGACATACACCATTGATCAGCTAAAGTATGGAAATGATGCGCACGGACCCAGGAATCCTGATTATTTGTTGAAGCACAATGAACTTCTTGATTCCTTCAGAGACTTTCACATTCTTTATTATAAAGAAGGCGAGATAGCAAAAAACAAATCAGTGGCAAGTTTGATTGCTCGAAAGAAATAGTAAGAAGATTACAATAATATAAAAGTAATGTTATAATGCAAAATTATAGGAGAATTGCTGATGAACCATATTTTAAAACTTCGAATTACAATCCTGGATATTGAACCTGAAATTTGGCGTGAAATTCTGATTAAGAATGATATTACCTTCAAAAAACTTCACGAAATTATTCAGATTTCGTTTGGCTGGACAAATTCACATCTTTACAGTTTTGATGTGGGCGGCATCAGGTTCTCCATACCTGATGAGGCTTTTGAGAACAACGATTTAGATGTCAAAAACAAGATTACTGAGTTCTTGATTGAGAAAGGACAGAAGGCTCTTTACACTTACGATTTCGGAGATGATTGGGAGCATGAAATTGAAATTGCCGATGTGCTTAAAAAAGAAAAAGGGATTCGGTATCCAAAATGTTTAGACGGAAGGCGAAACGGGCCACCGGAAGATTGCGGCGGCATACCCGGCTACGAAGATGTAATTGATGCACTAACCGGTAAGGACAAAAGTGAATATGAAGACCTTTTGGAGTGGCTCGGTGATTACGATCCGGATAAATTTGACATCGACAAAATTAATAAAGCAATCCTGAATCCGGGTAAATATTTATGACCTTCTGAAAAGTAAGTAAGTGACGGAGATAAAGAAGCAAGAGCAGAAAAGTAACCGTAAAATACAATAAATTAACGAACGAAGTGAGTTAATTTAAAAATCATGAATATCTTAGACAATGTAACTGAATCTCAAAAAGAGGCAATTACACACATAGATGGCCCATTACTCGTTATTGCTGGGGCTGGTAGCGGTAAAACGAGGGTGATTACTCGCAGGGTAGGGTATCTTGTTGAGAAGGGGATTGCCCCGGCAAATATTCTATCCATAACTTTTACTAATAAAGCCGCTAATGAAATGAAGGAGAGGCTAGGTGAGTTTCTGGACCTGAGGGGGATGTGGGTGTCAACATTTCATGCCATGTGCTCAAGAATCCTGCGAAGCGAGATTGAACATCTGAACTTTACCAAAAATTTCAGCATATACGATACCGCAGACCAGAAGAAGTGTATAACGGCTGTCATGAGTGAACTTAAACTTGATACCGCACACTGGAAACCGGGTTCTGTGGCGGCGTCAATAAGTAACGCAAAGAATGAGCTGCTGTCCGTTGACGACTTTTCTCAATATAAATCAGGCTATTATAATGACGTTGTTTCAAAGGTATACACAAAGTATCAGAAATATCTTGAGGCAAATAATGCGCTGGATTTTGATGACCTGCTTTTCAAGGTTGTGCATCTGTTTAAAAATTTCCCGGAAGTGCTTGAAAAATATCAGGAGAAATTCAGATATATCCTCATAGACGAGTATCAGGACACGAATCATGCACAGTACACAATCACTCAACTGCTGGCGCAGAGGTACGGAAATATCTGTGCTACCGGAGACCCTGATCAATCTATCTATGGATGGCGCGGCGCCAACATACGAAACATACTCAATTTTGAAGAAGATTACCCGGAGACAAAAACAGTCCGTCTTGAGCAGAACTATCGTTCTACAAAGAACATTCTTCACGTTGCCTCGGAAATAATAAAAAATAACTTATCAAGAAAGCCTAAATCCCTCTGGACGGAGAATGACGAAGGAAACAGGGTTAGAGTCATCCACTGCGAGGACGAGAATATTGAATCAAGGGAAATAGCTGTAAACATTTCTGAATTTATTAAAAATGGAAACACATACTCTGATATGGCCATATTTTACCGTACAAACGCACAGTCACGAGTACTGGAAACTTGCCTGCTTCGGGAAGGTATCCCTTACTCAATTGTAGGCAGTGTCGAATTCTTCAAGAGAAAAGAGATAAAGGATATCCTCTCTTATCTTAAACTCTGCGCCAATCCCGATGACGACCTCTCTTTTGAGAGAATCGTAAACGTTCCACCGAGAGGCATCGGGCCGACTACTATAAAGCGATTAAGGGAATGGGCTGCGTTGCATAATACGAATCTTTTAGAAGCCGTATCCCGCATTCAGGAAATCCCGGAAATCAAGGCAAAGAGCGCCAGGACAGTGAAAGGATTTTGGGATATTTTTTCAGGATTATGCAAACTCTCAACTTATCCGGTGATGGAGTTTGTAAAACAGGTTATCGGGAAAATTGGATATACAGATTACCTGGAACAATCATACGAGGGTGATAGCGAAGAGAGATTGGAAAATATTGATGAACTGGTAAATGCGGCTAGTGAGTATGATGCTTCAAATCCTGATGGCTCGCTCCAGGGTTTTCTGGAAGAGGTGGCATTAATCTCAGACATTGACAAATGGGACGATAAGACAGATACGGTTACTCTTATGACGCTGCATGCTGCAAAAGGGTTGGAGTTTCCGGTTGTGTTCATAGCAGGTCTTGAGGAAGGGTTATTGCCTCACGCTCAGTCAAAGGATTCGGATGATGAGATTGAGGAAGAGCGCCGTTTGTGCTATGTTGGAATAACGAGGGCACAGAGGGAGCTGTTTCTGGTGTATACCAGGTACAGGGCAAAATACGGTCAACGAACTCCATGTATTCCTTCCAGGTTTTTAAGTGAAATCCCCGGAGACTTTATAGAGGAGATTGATAAAACAAACTATAATTCCAGCGTAGATGAGCTTCGAACAGGTTATACAGAGAGAAGCGGAGAGAATTCAGTATCTGGTGATTACCAATCTTATAATGATGAAAAAAATAGCCCCAATGTGGCTCGCGAATTTCAGCATGAAAAATCTCAGGATAGCAGTAATTTGGTTCAGGGGGATATTGTAAATCACGAATCCTTTGGTCGTGGGAGAATTACGAAAATTATCCCATCTACAAATACTGCATTTGTTGATTTTAGTAATGTAGGCATGAAAAAACTTGTACTGGAATATGCAAATTTAGAAAAAATAGAAGATTATTGTAGATGAGAGTGATTTAACAAAAGCAAATCTTTTGAAAAAAGTGCATTCCCAAGCGGGAACTTGGGAACGAGGGAACCCAGACTGGAGACTGGAAACGAGGAAAGGAGTAATAAATTGGATAAGATATATCTTGACCATGCATCTTGTACGCCAACTCATCCATCGGTTATAGAAGCAATGGTTGATTCTATAAAGAACTGTTACGGCAATCCGTCAAACCTGCATCATTTTGGACAAACGGCTAACAAGATAATTCGGACTGCCAGGGGTGAAGTGGCGTCACTCATAGGAGCAAAGGCCGAAGAAATAATATTCACATCAAGCGGAAGTGAGGCGAACAATTTTGCCATTAAGGGCCTTGCAATGGCAAACCAGAAAAAGGGTAAACATATTATTTCGTCTGAGATAGAACATTTTTCTGTGCTTAATCCATTAAAAAGACTTGAAAAAATGGGTTTTGAGGTTACGCATATACCGGTTGATAAATACGGTATGATAGATCCCGACGGGGTTGCAAAGGCAATTACTCCTGAGACAATTCTCGTTTCCATTATGCATGCAAATAATGAAATAGGCACTATTGAACCGATAGAAGAAATCGGAAAGATAGTTAAAGAGCAGGGCATAATCTTTCATGTTGATGCCGTGGCATCAGCAGGCTATATTCCAGTAGACGTAAACAAAATGATGGCAGATGCCTTGAGTCTGGCCAGCAACCAATTTTATGGTCCGCCCGGTGTGGGAGCGCTGTACTTGAGAGAAAAAACACGAATAGTTCCATTTATTGAAGGGGGCATACAGGAAAGCGGCCGTCGGGCGGGTACGGAAAATATACCCGGGATCGTGGGTATGGGAAAGGCCGCGGAATTGGCAAAGAGAGAGATGGATAAGCGTAAAGGGGCAATAGAACCTTTGCGTGACAAGCTATTAAACGGCTTGATGAGTTCGGTAGACCATATTTATCTGAATGGTCATCCGGAAAAACGGTTACCTAACAATGTAAATATAAGCATAGAGTACGTTGAGGGCGAGTCAATACTTTTGTTCTTAGATATGAAGGGAATTGCTGTCTCGTCGGGTTCGGCATGTACCTCCAGGTCTTTGAAGTCATCACACGTCTTGAGTGCAATCGGGGTAGATGATGCTGTAGCTCAGGGGTCAATACTCTTTAGCCTTGGAATAGATAATTCTGAAGAACATATTGAGTATGTATTAGAAACACTCCCTCCTATCATAAAAAGACTGAGAGAAATGTCTCCATTGTATGAGGATAGCCAGGCTTGAGGTTGGATGTTTTACTTATACCTAGTTTCTATACGGAAATAGATAAGTGGAGATATAGTAAGAGTTTAAGAAGAAGAATATGTATAAGAATCCTTGCAAAATGGGAGGGAAATGATATAATTCAGTTCCTATAAGATATTATATATCAAAGGATTACATCACTAACGCCCAAATGAAAGCCTGCCCGAATGATTCGTTCAGGCGGGGAGGGGAAAATGAGAGTAATTCGAGACGCCCATTTGAGGCTTGAATTTTACAAAAGCGAGAGTAAACTTGTCAAAGAAGTTGAAAGAAATTATCTGGATATTACACCTGTATATAGAAATATTCATTCACTTTTGTTTTATATTTATATTTCAGTTTATTATTGACAAAAAAAACTATTATTGATAAATTTACTCCTTTTCCTAAATTTTCGATTCAGGCATAAGGCCGAAACTTTGTAATATGTTGGTTGTCGAAAAGTCAAAAGAGGCATTCAGGGAAGCCTTAAAAAGCATTCCCGGTAGTGTAAACAGCCCTGTAAGGGCATTTGGAGCAGTAGGAGGTAATCCTCTATTTATAGAATCAGGTCATGGTTGTTACATTAATGACATTGATGGTAATAGATATGTGGATTATGTACTTTCCTGGGGCCCGTTGATTTTAGGGCACCTTGATAAGTCAGTTGTAAAGAGCCTGAAAGAAATCTTGAAAAAAGGCACAAGCTTCGGGGCGCCGACTGAACGGGAAACACATCTGGCTCAACTCATAAAAGAGGCGATGCCTTCAATTGAGAAGATTCGGATGGTTAATTCTGGCACTGAAGCTACAATGAGCGCTATACGGCTGGCAAGAGGCTATACCAAAAGGGACATTGTTGTAAAGTTTGACGGTTGTTATCACGGGCACGTAGACGGCCTCCTTGTCCAGGCAGGTTCAGGAGCTACTACGTTAGGTGTTCCCACAAGCCCGGGAGTCCCGCAGGATTACATACGAAATACTATAACCATACCCTTTAACAATCTTGATGCAGTCAAGGAAGTTTGTAGTAATAGGGGCGAAGAGATTGCCTGCATTATCATAGAACCTGTTGCCGGAAATATGGGTGTGGTGCTTCCTAAAAAAGGATATTTAAAAGGTTTAAGGGAAATAGCCGATAAATATGGGATTGTTTTGATTTTCGATGAGGTAATGACTGGCTTCAGGGTTTCATACGGGGGTGTACAAGAATTATATAAGGTAACCCCCGATTTGACTACACTTGGCAAGGTAATAGGCGGGGGTTTGCCTGTAGGAGCCTATGGCGGCAAGGCGGAAATAATGAACTGCATATCACCAACCGGCCCGGTATATCAGGCAGGAACGTTATCGGGTAATCCAATGGCAATGGCTTCCGGAATTGCTACGCTGGAGAAGCTAAAAAAGAGGGGTATTTATAAGAAACTGGAAAGAAACTCCAAAAGGCTGGCCGAAGGTATAAAGAATGCGGCCAGTGATGCGGGAATACCTACTTATCACACCCGTGTTGGTTCAATGCTTTGCACATTCTTTAGCGAGGAGGAAGTTTTTGATTATGAATCAGCTAAAAGATGTGATACGAAGCGTTACGCATCTTATTTCCATGGGATGCTGGAAAGAGGGTTTTACTTTGCCCCTTCTCAGTTTGAGGCGGCCTTTGTTTCAACCGCTCACAGTGAAGAGGATATAGAGGCAACTATAGAAGCCAGCCGTGAAGTTATGAAGTCTCTAAATTAATTGGAGAATATCTTACGTTTTGAATCTGAATGATTCGAGAAGCACTTTTCGTGCCCTGGGACTTACTGGTGGGATTGGAGCGGTAATGGCCGCCTGCATCCTGGCTGGGTACTTTATAGGGCGTTATCTTGATGCAAAATTTGGCACAGCGCCCTGGCTGCTTATTGCTTCTCTGCTGATGGCCATGACTGCCGGTTTTTTAGAAGTATACAAGATAGTAAAGAAGGTAATGAGGGAAACGACCAATAACGATAAAAAGAATTGATATGTTAAATATATATGAAAATTCACATAAGCTGCTAATTGTTAACAAAAGTTTTGTAAAACAGGCTTTTTACGCTGCGCTGTTTGTTTCCATATTGATGGTTTTAGCCTCTTTTCGCTATCAATCTTTTGAAATAACCATAAGCCTGATAATTGGAATTATAGTTAGCTTTTGTTCATCGTTCGTATTGTGGCGATGGATAAATTATATATTCAGCGATCTGAAACCGGGCGCTGTTACAAACAGTAAACCAAGTCCCGCAATAAAGTCTGTTGCCTTTGCATTTATGGGTATCGGGAAGATATTTGTACTAGGACTGGTCTTTTTTCTCATTTTTAAATTTTTATCTATTAATGTATTTGCCCTTTTTATAGGGATATCGGTAGTTCAATTAGTTGTGCTTTTGATGATAGCAAGTATAGTTTTGGTGAATCTATTAAATAACGTTAGAGGTGTTAACAGCGGATCTGAAAAGCATCAATCTCCCGAACACGATAATGGTGTGCATGTTAAATCAGAGTCTGTATCGGGAACCCATTATCATCAGATAGCAGAGAATACTTTATAGCTTACAAATTTACGGAGGAGTATAGGTTTGACAGAAGAGACGCATGGCGGTTCGGAAGGTGGGATACCGGAACTTCCCACGTTTTTTGATTTGCTGCCCATAGACAAGCATACCGAGATATTTGGACTGTCTATGCAGCATGAGTTGGTGCCGATAATGATGTCTATGCTGATCATTATGTTTCTTGGGGTGTTTTCGATGGCGGCCACGCGTAATCTGAAGAAGATCCCTGCCGGTCTGCAGGCATTCCTGGAAATTGTGGTAGAAGCTCTAGACAATTTTGTCAAATCGGTATTGGGGAAGTTGTCTGATAAATTTCTGCCATTTATCGGCAGTCTTTTCTTATACATCCTAATAATGAACCTTATAGGCCAGATACCGGGGTTTCATTCTCCAACAACAAATTACAATACAACTCTGGCGCTCACCTTATTAGTGTTTATCGCCACTCAATATTATGGTCTTAAACATAATGGGCCGGTAAAATACTTTAAGCATATGTTTGGAGAGCCGAAATGGATGGCTCCAATGCAATTTCCATTACATTTATTACAGGAATATTTAACACGTCCATTGTCTCTCTCTGTGCGTCTTTTCGGGAATCTGATGGGGCAACATACTGTACTGGCGATATTCATAGGATTTTCTCCTTTATTGTTAGGTTTAATTCCTATACCGATACAGTTCCCGTTCGTTTTATTGGATATGCTATTAGCGACACTCCAGGCCTTTATTTTTGCATTTTTAGCCAGTTTCTACATTGCAGGAGCAATTGGAGAGAAAGATCTATAATTTTTAAGAAAGGAGTTAAAGAATGATTTATTTTGCAGGTTTAGCGATAGGTGTAGCTATGCTGGCTTTTGCCTCGTTAGGTTGTGGTATTGGTCAGGGTATTGCGGTTTCCGGCGCTGCGACTGCAATAGCAAGGCAGCCCGAACTTTTTGGGAAAATTCAGATTATTATGTTTATCGGTCTGGGTTTTATTGAGGCGTTGGCTATTTATTCGCTGGTTTTGTCCTTCATATTAATGGGGAGATTGCCGAATACCGAAGTCGTGCTGAAGATACTTGGCGCTCATTGAGAAGAGTTTGAATAATTTGCCTGCCGGATCTGATATTCGAAGCAGGATAAGCAAAGATGAGTTTGTAAAATCAAAGAAGTAACTTGGGAGACAAAATGTGGGAAATTTATTAGAGGCATTAGGCGTCAATTTCAAAATGGTCCTCATACAGGCAGTAGGTTTTTTATTCCTGCTGTTATTGCTGAAGAAGTTTCTCTTCGGCAAGATCAAGGACATGATAAAGGCGAGGTCTGATGAGATAAAAGATACGTATAAAAGAAGTGAAGATGAAAGATCTGAGTCGGAAAGGCTGAAAAAAGAGTACCAGAGAAAAGTCATAAAAGCTGAAGAAGAAGCCGAGGGAAAGATTCAGGCAGCAGTAGTTAAGGCAAAGGAAATCAGTGATGGAATTATCAAAGATGCTAATCAGGTCGCAGCAGAGAACAAGGCCAGGGCACAGCAAGGTATCGAAGTGGAAAGAAAGAAGGCTTTGGCAGAGGTGAGAAACCAGGTTGTCAATCTTACAATCCTTTCATCTTCCAGGTTAATTCAACAAACAATGCACCGTGAAACGGCGGAAAAATTAGTGGACGATGTTATTAAGGGAGTGGGGAAACTGTCTTGATAGAAAAGAGCTTAGCAACAGGTTATGCACAGGCGTTGTTTGAAGTGGCCAGCGAACGGGGCGGCGCTGATGACATAGAAAAAGACCTGGAAGGCATTAAGGATCTATTAAGGACAAACAGGAAACTCCGCGACATTCTGTATCATCCATCAATTATTAAAACCGACAAAAAAGACTTAATTGACAAAATCATTGCTCCACAGTGTTCCAGTAAGTGGGTTAGAAACCTTATCTATATCCTGGTAGATAGGAGAAGAGAGAAGATGCTGGACTATCTACCAGATGTATTTAAAGGAGTAGCGAAACGAATAAAGGGAGTGGTGTCCGTAAAAGTTCAGACGGCGATTCCGTTGACCGAAGACAGGCTTGCTAATTTGCAAGAAAGCCTTAAAAAACTGACAAAGAAAAAGGTGGAATTAGAAACTGAAGTAAATAATGAAATAATTGGTGGAATGGTAATCAGGATTGAAAATAAGATAATTGATGGAAGCGTTATTAATCATTTAAAAAATCTAAAAAAGAATTTGTTGAAAACTGCCATGGCTTAAGGGCATTTTCATTTTTGTGGGGGTATATCAGGCATGACTGTAAGACCAGATGAAGTTGCTTCAATAATAAAGAGAGAGATTGAGAAGTATGAAGATAAATTAAAGATGGAGAGCGTTGGCACGGTTCTCCAGGTGGGCGACGGTGTTGCCAGAATCTATGGATTGGATGACTGTATGTCAAACGAATTGATAGAGTTTCCGGGCGGCGTATACGGAATAGCCCTTAACCTGGAAGAAGATAATGTTGGCTGTGTTCTGCTGGGACCGGATTCGGACATAAAAGAAGGTGATACGGTAAAAACAACAGGAAAAATTGTAGAAGTTCCAGTTGGCGAAGCGTTGCTTGGAAGAGTAGTGAATGCACTCGGTCAGCCGTTGGATGGCAAAGGGACGATTGCTACAGAAAAAACTCTGCCGATAGAGGGAACTGCGCCAAATGTTATTGAAAGACAACCCGTAAAGGAACCATTACAGACCGGGATAAAGGCTATTGATGCTATGATTCCAATAGGACGGGGACAGAGAGAATTGATAATAGGTGACAGGCAGACAGGCAAAACGGCAATATTGGTGGATACAATCCTGAACCAGAAGGATACGGGAGTTATCAGCATTTATGTGGCAATTGGACAGAAACTTTCTACGGTGGCTAGTGTTATTAAGACACTTGAAAACAATGGAGTAATGGAAAATTCAATAGTCGTTGTTGCTTCTGCAAGTGAACCTGCGCCCATGCAATATATTGCTCCATATTCCGGTTGTGCGATGGGAGAATACTTCAGGGATAAAGGAAAACATGCCGTGATAATGTATGACGACCTTTACAAACATGCCGTTGCATACAGACAGGTATCATTATTGCTCAGGCGGCCCCCGGGCAGAGAGGCATTCCCTGGGGACATATTTAATATTCACTCCCGCTTGCTGGAGAGGGCGGCTAAACTAAATGACGAACTTGGGGGCGGGTCATTAACAGCGCTTCCGGTGGTGGAAACTCAGGCTGGAGATTATGCCGCTTACATCCCTACAAATGTTATATCTATTACAGACGGACAAATTTACCTTGAGAGCGATTTGTTTAATTCAGGAGTTCGTCCTGCAATAAGTGTCGGATTGTCAGTATCAAGGGTAGGAGGCAATGCACAAATTCCGGCAATGAAGAAGGTTGCAGGGGCGCTGCGGCTCAATCTGGCACAGCACAGAGAGCTGGCCGCATTTGCTCAGTTTGGCTCAGAGCTGGATAAATCAACTCAGGAACAGTTAACCAGGGGTGAAAAATTAATAGAAATCTTAAAGCAACCGCAATACGAACCGGCGCCTGTAGCAGAACAGGTTATAATAATATACACCGCCATTAATGGCCACCTTGACGATATACCAACCGGTAAAGTAAAAGACTTTGAAGGTAAATTCCTGCAATTTATTAGAGATAAACATTCAGGAATAGCAGCGGAGATAAAAGAAAAAAAGAAAATTGCGGAAGACACAGCCAGAAACCTGGAAAGGGCTATTACAGAGTTTAAACAAGAATATAAATAATAATCTAATGGAGTCCCTGCGAAAGCAGGGGAGAATGTCATTGAATTAAGGATTTTTTCATAAATTCAGTGTATACCAGCAAACTGTAGCGGAATGGCTTCCTGCCCGAACTGACTGGTCAGGCGGGTAGCCTTCCATTTATACACTTAGACATGGTAATGGAAACCCGCTACGTCTTGATTCAATGACATTGCTTTCGGGAGGATTCCAGGTTTATTTCGGACTAAGATATTATGGACAGTTTAAGAGATATAAAAAGAAGAATCAAGAGCATCAAAAACATTCAGCAGATCACACGCGCAATGGAGATGGTTGCTGCTAACAGACTTAAAAAAGCTGAAGCCAGAGCCCTGGCTGCACGGCCTTATGCACAGAATATCACCAACGTCCTTAGTCATATAACGGAGTCAACTCCGGAAAAAGCCCATTTCTTTACTCCAAAAGAAGAAGTAAAAAAGATTATGGTTATACTGGTTACTTCAGACAAGGGATTATGCGGGGCTTATAATACAAATGTTATACAGCACGCACTTAAATTTATCAGGGAAAATTCCCAGAAAGAATTAAAACTCCATTTGTTTGGCAAAAAGGGCAATATTTTTTTCCAGAAAAGACCATATACAATTGAGCAATATTATACCAATACCGTAGAACAATTGGGCATCTCATCTCTGCAGACTGGTGACAACAAGATAACGGAAATATCCGCAAAAATCATCAGCGATTTTGAAGATGGTGTTTTTGATGAAACCCTCTTGTTTTTCACTAAATTCAAGACCGTTATGAAATCTGAACCTGCTGGATTAAGGCTGTTGCCATTAGCTGGCACTGGCGCCTGCTCAGAAGATACAGAAGAAAAAAAGAGTATGAGAGTGGATTACATATTAGAACCGTCATCAGATGCGATTTTCTCAAATCTTCTACCCAGGTATATAGAATCCCAATTGCGTCAGGCAATATTTGAGTCATTGACGGCTGAATTCGCAGCACGAAGAGTCGCTATGATTGCCGCTTCAGAAAATGCCGAAGAAATAATTGGTGAGCTTACGCAAACATATAACAGGGCCAGGCAGGAGGCTATCACCAAGGAGCTGCTGGAAGTCGTTTCCGGTTCTGAGGCATTAGTAAAATAAATTAATAATTTTATATAGTTGTATGGTAAGGAAAGAGAGGTAATTACGTTGAAGAAAGGGGAAGTGGTACAAATAATAGGTCCGGTGGTGGATGTAAGGTTTCCCCCGGGAAATTTGGCTCCCATTCGAAATGCCATAAAAATCGAGGATAAAAGAAGAAATATAAGCCTTGTCGCAGAGGTGGCGCAGCACATAGGTAATGATACTGCCAGATGTGTAGCGCTTGCGCCCACAGACGGGTTGGTAAGGGGAATGGAAGTTACTGATACAGGGAAACCAATTTCAGTGCCTGTAGGTCCGGAAGTTCTGGGCAGGATATTTAACCTGTTAGGAGAACCGTTAGACACTTTAGGAGAAGTTAAAACAAAAGAGCGTTACCCCATTCATCGTCCGGCGCCTTCGTTTGAGGATAGAGAGGCTACAACTGAAGTCTTTGAGACCGGTCTAAAGGTAGTTGACCTGCTTGCTCCATTTGCAAAAGGTGGAAAGGTTGGACTGTTTGGCGGCGCCGGCGTTGGGAAAACGGTTCTTA
>MHZA01000135.1 GCA_001828595.1 Planctomycetes bacterium RIFCSPLOWO2_12_FULL_40_19 | reverse complement strand
TTGTTTTTAAGCTGTTGAGATGGAAGGAAGTGGAGGAAGATGTGAACTGGGGTCTTATACTAATGTACGGAGGCGCAATATGTCTCGGCTCTGCTCTGGGAAAGACAGGCGCAACCCATTGGCTGGTAGATATAACCGTCTCAGGTTCAATCCAATCACCATTCGTCTTAATTATGATTATATCACTTGTCGCAATTTTTTTAACCGAGGCTATAAGCAATACGGCAGTAATTGCGCTCTTAATGCCAATCACGATTGGACTTACAATAGATTTTTCGATAAATCCAGTAATTACTACATTGGCCTTAACTGTTCCATCGGGATTGGCTTTTATCTTACCCATGGGTACTCCTGCGGTTGCCATTGCATACTCATCGGGCTTCATTAAGCCTGTTGATGCGTTTAAAGGTGGAATGATACTGAAAATTGCCGCATGGATATTATTCAATTTTTTTGCTTATTTTTACTGGCCAATACTGGGCCTTGGATTTTAAACCGGATTCCCTGCCTGCCCGACCAGGTCTTTCAGGCGGGCGAGGGCGGGGGGGGCCTTTTTGTATTAAAAATTATATACCTCTAGTTGAGATTTGTGAATGATGGATAAAATACTTCTTATACTTTCGACTACAAGAAAATCGGACAAGTGTGTTAAAGAGGCGGTTGACATTGCATGTAAGGAAAATGCCATGCTGATAATACTTTTTGTCGTTGATTATGAGGTCCCACAAAAAATATTTGACAGTCTGACTGAGGAGGGATGGATTGGGGGAAAAACAACCGAGAACCTTTTTAATGCTGTTTTGGATGAATACTCAGTTCAAGGAAAAGATAAGATTCTGGAGATCGAAGAGGTGGCTAAAAACAGGGGCATTAACTACAAATCGATCGTCAAAAGAGGTACGTTCTTAGATGTAGCGTTATCTGTTGCCGAAAAAGAGGAGGTAAACCTGATTATAGTTACAAGGAGAAAAAGATCCGGTTTATCAAGATTCTTTTTCGGATCAGCCGTGGCAGAGCTAAAAGAAAAAGTAACGTGTGAAGTCAGGATTATAGACGAATAATGAAAGAAATCTCTACTGTAAAACTAGACACCGATATTTTGATTATTGGGGGTGGCGCTGCGGGATGTATGGCGGCAATTGAGGCGAAGAAACTTGATCAAAGTATTAAATGTGTTGTTATGGAGAAAGCACACATTGAAAGAAGCGGTTGCCTTGCAATGGGACTTAATGCGATAAATGCTTATCTTACTACTGGTCAAACCCCAGAGACGTATGTCAAGTATGTAAAGGATGAGTTTTTCGGCATAATCAGAGAAGACCTGGTATATTCAATTGCAAAAGGTCTTAATGAGTCGGTCAGACAGGTTGAGGAACTGGGCCTTCCGGTTGAAAAAGATCAAAATGGTGATTATATGAGCAGGGGAAAAAGCAGTATAAGAATTTATGGAGAGAGATTAAAGCCGATCCTTGCCGCAGCCGTGAATCGTGCGAACGTAAAAGTTTTAAACAGGGTAGTCGCTACAAATTTTATTTTTGATGGTGAACGGGTAAGAGGAGCCTATGGGTTTGGCAACAGGGATGGCAAGTTTTATGTTGTTCATGCCAAAGTTGTAATAGTAACTACGGGCGGCGCCACAAGGCTTTATAAGCCAATAAAAACAGGTGACGCACGTAACACGACCTGGTATTGTCCCTGGAATGTAGGTACTGGCTACGCGATGGGAATCCGTATCGGCGCCGAGATGACGAGTTTTGAAAACCGGTTTATCCCTTTAAGGGTCAAGGGGGTCAATGCTCCAACCGGAACAATAGCTCAGGGTTCAGATATAAGGCAAAGGAATGCTCTTGGCGAGGAATATCTGGAGGAACGATATAAACATCTTGGGGGGAGGAAATGTTTGTCTCTCTACCGCTTACTGGCAACGTTACAGGAAGAAAAAGCAGGCAGAGGCCCATGCTACCTGGATACCACGTGCTTGAGTGTTGAGGAGGAGAAGAAACTCAAGGAAGTCTATTTAAACATGAATCCTGCTATTGTTCTTTTATGGGCAAACGAGGGATATAATCCGAGGAAACGGCCTGTGGAAATTGGAGGCATGGAGCCGGTCGTAATAGGGGGACACTGCCAGGCGGGCTATTGGATTGATGGCGAGAGGAGAACAACCATAAGCGGCCTGTTTGCCGCCGGTGATGTTGCAGGCGGCGCTCCCAAGAAATATGTAAGCGGCGCCTGGGTTGAAGGAAAGATAGCGGCAAAAGCGGCTGTCGAAGAAATCGGGAAGATTGAGTTACTGCATATTAATGGCGAAGAAGTAAATAAAGAAAAAGAAAGAATAGTGTGCTGTATGAATGGCAGGGAAGGAATATCTCCTGAAGAACTGGAAAGGAATCTTCAGGAGATAATGGACGAATATGCCGGCGGAGCAACGGCGCATTATGAATTGACAGAATCTAAACTGATTATTGCCAGGAAAAAGGTTAAGGAATTAGAGGGCAAATTGGGACTCCTCAGTGCGGGGGATAAACACGGGCTTGTTTCGTGTCTGGAGTTGATTGACAGGTTTGATGTTGCAAAGGTGTTGATAGAGCATCTTATTTACAGAAAAGAGACGCGCTGGCCGGGGTTTCAGATCCGCACTGATTTTCCGGAAAGAGACGATGCGAACTGGCTTGGGTTTGTTAATTCCGTTTACGATCCTGTGGAAGACAGGGTGATAATTATCAAGAGGGCATTGAAAAAAGAAAATGAGTATCTTTATAAATAAAAACGTCTGTAATGGATGCGGAAAGCTTAAAGAAACACTTTGCGAAAGGATATGTCCAGGTGATTTATTATTCCGCAATGCGGCACACAAGGCTGAGATTAGATCCCAGGCAGATTGCTGGACATGCGGGGCATGTGTGAAGGCGTGCCCCGTGCAGGCAATAGATTTGAAATTACCATCTCAAATACTCAAAAGCAACGTTTCTCTCAGGGCGCAGTGTAAAAAGCAGCATACCGTCTGGGAAATAAGAAACGGAAACGGCATTAAAGAGGAGTTCGTAATTCCTGCAACGACTGGGAACGAGGCAAAGTGATGATAAGAAGAAGCATCTGTATCTTTGGGGTTACCCATTTGCTTCCGCAATCACTTCTACGCCTTTTTATTTTCTGCATATGACGGGATGACGCAAAACCACAAAATAGTCAGCACATATATTTAACCTATTAACCACCTGCATATTAGGTAGATTAAAGTCACGCCTACAGCAGTAATAGTTAATGACCTCAAGAGTTTCCAGATAGCTGCAGCCCATTCATTAAAGTCTGAGGCGCCCTTTGTAGTCACTTTCTGTCCTTACATGTTAAAGAAATCGAAAAATCACAGTTTATGGCCCTGTTGAGTATATTTGACTATCACTACACGGCCTTCCCGCTGCCAAACATTCCCTCGCGTTTCTTATGATTTGTCTTTTTCCGAGGAAACTGTTTTTATAACTTCCGGGGAAGGAATTTTTGTGACGACAAATGATTCAGTCGATAGCAAATCCTGGTCGTCTCTGGTGATTATGGAGATAATATTTGGGCCATCCTTAAGTGGAATATTGCTGGCAAAAGAGAGGTTCGATTTATCTGATTCAGAAGCCCCTCTATTAGACCTATAAAACACCTTGTCATCATTTACAAGGATGTATACATATTTTATTGTCTTGTCATCTCTGGCGGTGCCGGATAGTGATAGATGCTCCTGCCTGAATGTGTCATGCGGGTCTTGCGTATCAAGTTCTATTTGCGGAGGAATGTTTTGTAAAAAGAGTTCCGGAGCCGTTTGTTGATTAGATTCAGCAAGCGTGCTGATTTCAACATTGTCGGAAGGTATCCATCCGAATCTGCTTTCCGGCATTTTTACGCGGCACCATGTCCACGCCTGCGTCTCTTTGTCAGCCGTAAGAATTGTTCCCTTGCTCGCATAGGCTATAATGGGAGTCGAGAGAGATTTGCCGTTGTAGATAGGAACATAATCATTCGTTACTTTAAGAACCTTTTCTGTTGATTGTATTTTCTCGCCGTTCTGGTCTACATTAAATTCCAATTTGCCGGAGATACGGGTCCCAAAAGTGATGTCTGCAATAGTTATATCAACAGAGAAACTGTCAGCTTCCAGGGTGTCTCTTACCGAGAGTTTTAATTTAAATGATTTCGATTCTCCCGGCAGTAATTCCCCTAATTCCATTTTACCTTTTTCTATAAAGACTTCTTTATGGTTCAAATCTCTCAGGGCGATAATATTTTTTTCTGATGCGCCTTTGCCGATATTTTTAACAAGGAACACAAGGTCTACGACTTCCCCTTTTTGTATTATTCCATCTCCATTTCCTGTCAGCCCGTCTCCCTCATCGATTATCTGATACGAATATGAGAAAACCGGCTTGGGCAGAGCGTCGATTGATATTGCGCTTTTTATGTCTTCAGGAGCATGTTCGTTAAATTCAGAGAATTTGATGAGAAGTTCGTCTTTTCTGCTTAGAAAGTTTTGCGGGATTTTGATTGTTTTGGAAGATGTTTTTGTCATCCCGCTCCCTACCTTGCCAAAAATAAACTCATGCTTGTCGAGAAGTAGGTTCTTAGATTCTGTAATACCTCTCAATTGGTATAAGGCGTCTTCACTATTATTGGTGACGCTGATTTCTATTTTCATCTCTTCCGCGGCTTTAAGTTTCCCATTGGGTGGAAAAAGAAAAAGATTTGCGGTAGCTGATGGGGGAACGGCCGCTTTCCCGGTAGACCAGTCAATACCCAGCGTGTTTAAGGCAGTTGAAATTTTTACTTCCTCATTTCTTTTAAAATCTTCGAATACTGGTTTTAGCTGGTACAGGAGGTCGTCATTGCTGTCGTAAGAAGGGGCATTAAGGATAATTTCTTTGGCGAATTGCACATGTGTATCTTTCTCCAGGTCCGGTATTTTATAGTAATTTTCTTCTTTTTCTTCTTGTTCCTTTGTCTCGTTATCAGCAACGGAGAGATATTTAATCTTTTCATAAGGTAATTCAGCTTTTGAATGTTCATCTAAGTGTTTTTTTAAATCTTTTTCTCTGAAGTATTTGCTTTCGTTGAATAAGATAATTTCATCTTCCGATACCTGTGATTGAACAAGCAAAATATCAGGAGTAACACCTACTGACTGTATATCAGTAAAGTTTGGGGTCAGGTACTTTCCTACCGTGAGTTTCAACGCCGTTTCATTCATCAGGTCGATCAGTTGCTGTATAGAACCCTTCCCGAAACTGGTGTTGCCGATAAGGATAGCCCGATTATTATCTTTCAAGGCGCCTGCAACTATTTCTGCGCCAGAGGCGCTTCCCGCATCAATAATTACAACAAGTGGACATTTTGTGAGATCTGTAGAGGACTTTTTAGCCTTCTCAATTTTTTGTTTACCCATTGGTTCTACCGTTACTACAATCACGCCTGAAGAAAGAAATTTATCTGCTACGGCGATTGCCTGGCCTAATAAACCCCCGGAGTTATTGCGAAGGTCTAGAATAATCCCCTTTAATGTTCCACTTTCTTGTGTCAATTGTGCAATTTTTTCTTCTAAGGCTTGTGATGTATCTTCCTGGAAGTTTCTTATCTTTATGTATCCTATGCTACCGTCAACTAATTTCGAGTCCACGCTTGGTATCGCGATAATTTCCCTTATCAGTGTTACTGTTTTACTAGTTTGGGATTTTTCGCTTTCCACTAAGAGGATAACGGAGGTGGAAGGATCGCCTCTTAGCTTGTTGACCGCCTCCTGTAATGACATGTTTATGGTTGAATCTTCATCAATTGCAATAATCTTATCTCCTGATTTAAGGCCTGCCCTGAATGCAGGAGTTCCTTCAATAGGGGAAATTACGGTTAATATTCCATCTCTCAGGCCTACTACCATACCGAGCCCGCCAAACTTGCCCGAAGTTCCTATTTTAAACTCTGCAAAATCTTTAGGCGGGAAGACAACAGAATGTGGATCTAATTGTGCTAGCAAGCCGTTAATCGCCGTATATTCAATTTCCTCAGCTTTGATTTCGTGATATTTGTTTTCATTTACAAAACGCAGGGCGTCATTCAGGGTATTATATAATTCACCCAATTGTCGTATTCGTGAAATGTCGATTATTTTAGAAGTTTTATCAACCAGGATTTCTATTTCTTCTGATTCGTCATTTACGTTAACCTGCACTTCAGGAATTATTCTTTCGAGCCAGGAAAGTGATTCTATCAGCATTTCTTTTGGTTTTACTCTGTCAGGTTCAACGTAAAACCTATTTAAGTAAGAACATACAATACCAACTAAGCGGAACTTGTATTCTTTCTCTGTCTGATTAACCTCTTCGTTAAAATGTCTGTTAAGTGAACTAACATGCGATATGGCGAAGAAGATAACTATTAAAGGCGTGAAAAGGAAGATTATGAATTTGTAAAAATTTTTCCTCTTGTACATTTTTAAAATTTATCTCGTTAAAAAATTCCCTGAAAGTTATTTATTTGATTCTATTTGGCTCTTTTTCTATGGAATATACTATAAACTCGACTTTTTGTTAAGTCAAGGATAAGTTAAGCCAGATGAAAGTAGATTCAAAAATTTATTGACATAATAATTCATAATGATAAACTTGATAAGTGCGTTTACAAGGGCGATTAGCTCAGTTGGCTAGAGCGCTTGCCTTACAAGCAAGAAGTCATAGGTTCGAGTCCTATATCGCCCACCATCATATTAAGCAATAAAAGGTTTATGACTGTTTTCAGGAAATGAGTGGGGCCGTAGCTCAACTGGTTAGAGTACCAGACTGTCGATCTGGACGTTGCGGGTTCGAGTCCCGTCGGCCTCGCCATTATTAAATTTTTTATTCATCGTGGTTTCTTGGAATCGTTTATTGAGGCGGTCACCGCGTTTGCTAGTGTTTTGGCGAAAACCTTGTTATAGATTATAGCATCGGTTTAAATAGCAAATGTTTAGTGTGAATAATGCGCTCATAGCTCAAACGGATAGAGTATCGGTCTACGAAACCGGGGGTTGCACGTTCGAATCGTGCTGGGCGCACATCAATCCTTTTGAGTTCCGGTTGTAAAGTCCATGATAACTGAATTCCGTTCGCATGAGTATTATATGCAACTGGCAATTGCTGAAGCAAAAAAAGCCTTCAAAAGGGATGAAGTCCCTGTGGGGGCTATAATAGTTTATAAAAACAGCATTATTGCAAAGGCGCATAATCAACGGGAGATGTTATCAGACCCCACAGCTCATGCTGAAATGATTGCAATCACACAGGCTTCCGCATATCTTCAAAACTGGAGGTTAAGCGATACTACTGTTTATATAACCCTGGAGCCATGCACAATGTGTGCAGGGGCATTGGTTCAGGCCAGGGTAAAGAACCTGGTGTACGGAGCAAAGGACGAGAAATTCGGCGCTTGTGAATCGACAGTAAATCTGGTTAATGATCCTCGTTTTAATCACCGTTTGAATGTAATATCTGGAGTTTTAGAGGATGAATGCAGTTTGCTTTTGAAACAGTTTTTTCTGGAAAAATGTCGGGATGATTGATCCCACGGCTGAAACAGCAGGCCATATTAGAGTGGAGGGATGGCTGAGCGGTTGAAAGCGCTGGTCTCGAAAACCAGTTGGGGAGAAATCTTCACGCGAGTTCGAATCTCGCTCCCTCCGTTTTGATATGAGAACCCAAGGAAACAAAATCTACCCAGGTTGGGCCAGGGGTTTGAACCTCCCTCTCTCAGTCCCGGATATTGGAGAGGTGTCCGAGTGGCCGAAGGAGCACGCTTGGAAAGCGTGTAGGCGGGTAAAACTGCCTCGCGGGTTCGAATCCCGCCCTCTCCGCCATAAACAATGTTTGTAGAAGATAGATTTATCGAGATTTTGGCCGTGCTAGACGGGGAGCTAGCGGTTCCTTGTTACCTGCAAACCGCTTACGCAGGGTCGATCGCTTTTTGGAGGTTTTTCTGACTTTTGGCGCTTTCTAAGTAAGTAGTGTTGAAGGCTGGGTCTCATGCAATAAGGCTATGTGAACCTGGTCAGATGCGGAAGCAAGCAGCCATAAGCATTTGTACTTATGTGCCGTGGGGTTGCCTGGTCGGAGCTAACTGCCTGGAAAGTCCAACGGAAAGAGAATCGAAAATGAGTGCACGGCCACTTTTTGCTAATTTAAAAAATATATGTCATATATAGTTCTATCGAGAAGATATCGGCCAAAATCATTTGACGAGATTGTCGGGCAAAAGCATATAGTCACCACATTGGTAAACGCCCTTCAGTCTGACCATGTTGCTCATGCTTATTTGTTTGCCGGTCCAAGAGGGGTCGGCAAGACATCTATGGCAAGGATATTATCAAAGGCCCTTAATTGCCAAAAAGGGACAACCGGCAACCCATGCAACAAATGCTCAACATGTAATAGTATTACAAATGGGAACGATATTGATGTTCTGGAAATAGACGGAGCTTCCAACCGCGGCATAGATGAGGTAAGGAGTATCAGGCAGAATGTAGGGTATGCTCCGGCGGTTTCAAGATATAAAATTTACATTATAGATGAGGTGCATATGCTAACGAAGGAAGCGTTCAATGCAATTCTAAAAACACTTGAAGAGCCGCCTGAACATGTAAAATTTATCTTCGCCACTACCTCGCCAGGTCGTGTGCCAGATACCGTACAGTCGCGCTGCCAGAGGTTTGACTTTAAAAATATCTCTGTGCCTGATATAAGTAACAGACTTGCGCAGATTTGCAAAACCGAGAGTATCTCCGCAGAGGAAGAGGTTTTTCAATCCATCGCAAAATATGCCCGGGGAGGATTAAGAGATTCCGAATCTATTTTAGACCAGCTCGCCTCATTTTGTAGTGAAAAAATAACATTAAGAGATGTATACGATATTTTTGGGGTTGTCAGCGAGGAGAAAATTTCAGGCCTAATTAATAGTTTTATTGAAAAAAATCCTGAGTTATCTATAGAAATATTTCATGAAATTATAGAAAGTGGAAGTGATATAGAGGGTTTTATTGATCAACTACTTCTTTATATCCGTGACTTACTTCTTGTTTCAGTTTGTAATAAGGAACGGAATACGATAAATACTCTATCAAGCGATCTCAATCTGTTACGAATGCAATCTTCATCACTTTCTCCTGATACGTTAATGTATATGTTTCAGATAATTTCTGAAGCTAAAACCAAACCAAGGGATATACTTCAACAGAGGATTCTGCTGGAAGTTTTATTTATAAAACTTGCTACTATGGAAGAATTGAAACCTCTTAGTACGGTTTTAGACAAAATAGAAGGAATGAAAAAGATGTTTGAAGGTAACGTAGAGGATGCGGGTAAAATTGTACCCATATACAACGAAAACATTACGGTGCCGGCAAAGACAGAGATAAAAGAAGAGCCTTCTGATGATTATGCAGATACAAATAAAAAAGCAGGTCATGACACTGATTTCGTTAATACCTGGAACAAAGTAATGATAGCGATTCAGGCTGAAAAAAAGGCCATTTGGGCCCTGCTAAAAGGCGCCAGGATTTTAAATATTGATGATAATGAAGCGATTGTAGAATTTCCAGGAAATTACCTTATTCATAAAGAAAGGCTTGAAAAACCCGGGGAAAAGCGGATAATTGAGGGTTGTTTAGAAAAAGTAACTGGAAAAAAGATTCATGTAAAATTTATAATATCAAAAAATGGTCATAAAATAACTAACAATATAGTTGACAGGCAAGGACTTGTACAAGAGAGGAAAAACAAGGGATTGGAAGATAATGTAAAAAATGAACCTATGGTAAAGAAAACTATAGAGTTTTTTGATGGCTCAATTGTTAATATATAAGAGGAGAAAAAGAATGAAGGGAATGGGTAACCTGGGCAATATGATGAAGCAGATGCAAAAACAGGCGGTTGACATTCAGAAGAAGATGAGTGAGGTTCAGGAAAGCCTTAAGGAACGCATTATAGAAACAAGCTCCGGCGGCGGAATGGTAACCGTACATGTAAACGGAAGACAGGAGCTTTTGTCTGTAAAAATTGATAAGGAAGTTGTTGATCCTGATGATGTGCAGATGTTGGAAGATCTTGTATTGGCGGCGGTGTCTCAAGGAATAAAGAAGTCTCAAGACATGTATCAGGAGGAGATGAATAAATTGACAGGCGGTATGAACATCCCGGGGTTATCAAATTTACTTCAATAAATTGCAAAAATGAAATCTTATCCTCAAGATCTTTTTACAATTGAAAAAGCCGGTTTCTATGAAGGAGTTTACCATGTTTTGTTTGGGCATATAGATCCTTTAGAAGACGTTGATCCGGAAGATATTAATACAGATAAATTAGTGAACAGAGCCAGGGAGAATAATATTCAGGAGGTGATTATTGCCACCAATCCAAATCTGGAAGGTGATGTCACGGCTATGTGTATTCTTGAGCGTTTAAAACCTTTAGGAATTAAAGTTACCCAACTGGCAAGAGGTATGCCGTCAGAAAGTTATTTAGAATATGCAAACTCTGCAGTTATTGCTGACGCAATTCACGGTAGAAAATTAATGCAAAAAGCTTAATTTTCTTTGGATAACAGTTATGAGAATAGAAACAATATTATCACCACAACTTCGGCAACAGATGAAATTGGCGCCTCAGGTGATCCAATCTATAGAGATACTTCAGCTCCCTATGTTGGCTTTAGTAGAACATGTACAACAAGAGTTAATGGATAATCCAGTGTTGGAAGAAGTGGTAGATGACGAGAAAGATGAGCCAAAAACTGAAGAACAAAAAACATATGATGAAGAGCTTGCAGAAGGCAAAAACAATGAAGATCCAAATGAGGATGAAGAATTTAAAAGGCTCAGGGAAATGGCGGATGATTGGGGAGACTTTTACTCTCAAACATCTATAAAAAGAGGCGATACCGGAGATGAACGGAACCGTAAACAGGAAGCATTAGAAAATACCGCCGAGAAATCAATATCTCTTCAAGATTATCTCCTTGGACAGTTATCGATAATGGAGATACAAGATTCGCTTATGGATATATGTGAAAACATAATTTATAACATTAACGATAACGGATATCTGGCTCACCCTTTGGAAGAAGTTGCTGAATCAATGGAAGACCCCGTAAGTTTGGAACAGGCGAACGAAGCCCTGGAAATTGTACAAAGTATGGAACCTCTTGGTGTAGGAGCAAGGGACCTGAAAGAATGTCTTATTCTGCAACTAGACAAAAGAGACCCTGATTACAATATTGCTAAAGAATTAATTTCAAATTATCTCGAAGAGGTTGAGATGAAAAAATATAAGCTTATAGCAAAAAAGTTGGGAGATAACCTGGAATTGATTAAAAAAGTAATAGACTTCATTAAAACGCTGAATCCCAAGCCCGGTTCCCTTTTTAGTAACGAACAGATACCGTATGTAACACCGGAAGTCAGAGTGGATAGTGTAGACGGGAAATATGAGGTCACACTCATGGGAGACAACAATCTTCCACGCATTTATATAAGCTCATTTTATAAAGATGTGCTTAATGGGAAAGGTTATGATTTGAATACGAGACGTTATATTCGTAAAAAGATCGAATCTGCCAGATGGCTTATAGATGCTATCGAACAAAGAAAGGGTACATTGTACAAAGTAACGGTAAAAATAGTAGAGATGCAGAAGAAGTTTCTGGAAGAAGGAATTCTTTCACTTAGGACTTTGAAGATGCAGGATGTTGCAGACGCTGTAGGAATTCATGTATCAACCGTAAGTCGTGCTATAGCCCATAAATATATACAGACTCCTAAAGGAATTTTCGAAATAAAATTTTTCTTTACAGGAGGGTTTATGAATGCGGACGGTAACATGGAGTCATGGGAAGCGACGAGGCAAAAACTGGCGAAAATAGTAAAGGAAGAAGATAAATTAAGCCCCTTAAGCGACGAGGAGATTGCTGATAAATTAAGAGAAATGGGGGGTGATATAGCGCGAAGAACGGTAACTAAATATCGAAGAATCATGAGAATCCCTACATCAAGAAAAAGAAAAGAAGAACGTTGAAAATTCATTAATTATGTGTCACTAAGAAACATTGAAATTATTTGAAATCATTAAAAATTATATTATGTTCTTAGTATTCGCAGTGTGTGTTTCAGGATGTTATACATTTAACAAAAGCCATAACGCCGCACATAACCGTGCATTAGAGAAAGATATGGAATTATTGCACAAGGATGTTGATTCTTTTCTCGGTACAACAAAGCCATCAATGCTCAGTGAATGAAAAAACTCCCTTTCAAAATACAATTTTGCCTTCCACATAATTTTAAAAACATTTCTACATTATACGCAATTCAACATTAATCCTGGTTTAAGGTTTTAATAATATAAAAATTTTTTCACGGAGACCATTCAATGTCACGCTATTTCAATCTCATAATTAAAAACGGCACTGTCGTTGACGGGACAGGTGGCGCCAAGAGAGTTGCAGATATTGGAATCCAGGATAATAAAATTACTTATATCGGCAGTATTAATAACCGATCGGATTGCAACATTTTAGATGCAACCGGCTGCGTTGTTGCGCCTGGGTTTATAGATATCCATTCACATAGTGATTTCTTCTGGTTGATTAGTCCAAAGAGTGAAAGCAAAATCTATGATGGTGTCACCACGGAGATTTGTGGTAACTGTGGCATTTCTGCATTTCCACTAAAGGGACAATTACTTGAAAATAAAAGAAAAGGATTCAGCAAATTCAGGTTGGATATAAATTGGAAAACATCTGAGGATTTTTTTAAAAAGGCTAATGAAGTGAAGAGTTCCGTTAACAGAGGATTTCTGGTTGG
>MHZA01000134.1:18121-18263 GCA_001828595.1 Planctomycetes bacterium RIFCSPLOWO2_12_FULL_40_19 | reverse complement strand
TCAAGCCTTCTTATTCCATTAATGAGTATCGGCCTGGCTATTTTCTCGCCAATATAACCCACAATTCCACACATATTTAAATTAGCTCCTTTTCATTTGCCAAGTTCTATTTATGAAATTTCAGAATGAATAATATCCTCAT
>MHZA01000134.1:0-18065 GCA_001828595.1 Planctomycetes bacterium RIFCSPLOWO2_12_FULL_40_19 | reverse complement strand
AAAAGCAAACCAAAGTACTTAACATATTCATTCTTATGTTCGAGAAATTTTATTTCAAAGCCATTATTACGAACCGTCTTAAAAACGTCTATACCACAGGCCTCCATTGACGGTCTCGCATCCTTTGGCATCACACAAGAACCATCTACATCACATTCAGCACAAAGCGGACACGGCCCTGCATTTAAAGCAAAGGCCTTATAAAATCCTGCAAAATTTGCCTTATGTTCAATGCGGAGCAACATTTCTTCAAATTGTTTTGCAGGGGGCTGTCCTTCTATCAAAATGGCATTTTCATAGCAATTCATCAATTCCTGAGTTTCTTTATACGTTGGCGTATACGGTGGACAGGTTTTATATTTGCCAAATTTTGAACAACCAAAGCGGCATTTCAACTGAACCCAGGGCTCTACTATAATACTCTTTGTGGAAATTAATCTGGAAAAGGTTGCGCCCAATTTAACAGTCTCGTCGCACAACTCTTTTATTCTATCTTTATCCATGTCAATACTTTCTTTACTAATATTTTAAGATACTATTTTTATCTAGATTGAATGTCAACACGAAAGTTCAGTTTGACATCGCCTATATTCGTGTGATATAAATCAGCTCGCACCGTTCGCCAATTTAAAGTGTTTTGCTTCGCAAAACAATAGTAAGGAACATTTTATTATAATCAAGATTTGATAAATTAATTTAATTTATATGAAATTTACCATAAAGCAAATTAACGAAATTATTGGCGGTAAAGTACTTGGAGATTGTAACCTACTTATTACGGGTGTGTCCAGCATTGAAAATTCAGATGAAGGCGATATAAGCTTTATCAAGAATGAAAAATTTGTAAATAAAGTATTTGAAACAAATGCGTCTGCAATTGTATCACACAGGCCGATAGAAGAAACAGAAAAGACATTAATTATCGTCGATAATCCATTCCTGGCATTTACTAAACTACTTAAGGTTATTTCAGACCAAAAACAGCAACGGCCACGCATTATTCATCCATCAGCAACAATATCAAAAGAATCTACAATTGGTAACAATATCTCTATAGGGGCAAATGTCGTAATTGAGGGAAACACACAAATAGGCAATAATGTAACCATCTACCCCAATACTTTTATAGGTGCAAGCTGCAAAATAGGTGATGACTCAATAATGTATCCAAATGTTACAATCAGAGAAGAAGTCACAATAGGTAAACGCGTAATAATCCAATCCGGCGCATCTATTGGCGATGACGGCTTTGGATATCTTCAGATAAAAGGCAAACACGTAAAGATCCCTCAGGTGGGAACTATTGAAATTGGTGATGATGTGGCAATTGGCTCAAACGTAACTATCGCACGCGCAGCGCTAAACAAAACCGTCATAAGCTCCGGAGTCAAGATAGACAACCATTCCCATATAGCACATAATGTCTTTATAGGAGAGGATACTATGTTAATCGCCTATGCGAAACTTGCCGGAGGTGTGAGAATAGGCAAAAATGTTATGATAGCGGAAGATGTAGGCGTTACTGATCATGTAAAAATTGATGATAATTGTATGGTAGGCGCCGCATCTAATGTTTATAAGAGTTTAAAAGCAGGTTCCGTAGTCTGGGGATCTCCGGCCAAACCTGTTACTCTTGAGAAAAGAATCCAGGTATTAATAAAAAAACTCCCTGACATTTACAAGAAAATAAAAGACTCGTAAATGCATACAAAACTCTTCTTTATAAGCCTTACAGTGTAATTTCAACCTCTGCCTTATCAAACAAGTCTTTCAGTAGAGTTTCGGTCTTTATTTGTATATATACAAAGTCAACCATGTCTGCCACATCTTCATAACTAATATCTTTTCCTTCTTCTTTATCAGTAACCTTTATTATGTGATAACCGAATTGTGTTTCTACAGGTTCGCTTATTTCTCCAACTTCCATTGAAAAAGCAACTATAGCAAACTCTTCTACTATAGAACCTTTTCTTTGAAAGAAGCCAATGTCGCCTCCATTTTCTGCAGAAGGACACGTTGAGTATTTCCTCGCCATTTCCGCAAAATCCGCGCCATTATCCAATTCCTTCTTTATCTCTTCAATCTTCTGCCTGACCTTTTCAAGTTCAGCGTCTGTTTCTAATTTTGTCGTATCAATTAAGACATGGCTTGCTTTTACTTTCTCACCATTAAAAGCGCTCTTATTCGCATCAAAATAACTTCTTTTTTCGTCATCACTAACTACTGTATCCAAATATTTGCTTAAAGCCAGAGTCCTTCTTACTTCATCTTCCAATTCTGAGATACTGGACTCCTGAGCTTTCAATATTTCCTCCAACGGTTTTTCACTATTATTCGGGTTGGATTTTAAAAAATATTTGATCTTCTCCACCTCTCCCTGCACCTCGTTATCACTTACGTCTATATTCTGCTCTTTAACAAACTGCTTAAGTAATACTTTCATCGCCAATTGTTTCACTACCATTATTTCAGTAGAACGTGTAACCTCCTGATTCATGCGCCTAATGACATTCATCCTCCTGTCGAAGTCTTTACGAAAAACCTTTTCACCATTAACAGTGGCAACGACATCCGCCTCAGCCGCGGTCTCTGTACTCTCTTCTGTTTTTGCTTCTGAATTTTCATTTACCAACAGTAAACAACTAGTTTGCAAAACAAAAAATAATAATATAACTGGTATTACAATCCTCTTATACATTCATTCATCTCCTTTTATTTTTACAATTTGTATCCAATGATTAAACCTGATTCCAGGCCCGGATTAAATCTTTTTATGTTTTTAAATCCGGCGTCCCTGAGCCACTCCTTCATTTCAACCTCAGAATATGAGGAACCTTTATGTGTTCCCATCAACATATTCAGGCTGAAGAGTGTGCCAAAAATGGGCTGTGTTTTTGCTCTATTCAGGACAAACTCTTGAATCACAACAATACCATTTTCCATTAAGGAATCCCAGCACTTTTTTAATATTTTCCGATTTTCATCCGGCTCATAGATGTGCAACAAATTTGATACAAAAACAAAGTCATACAATTCTTTACCAAAACTAACCTTAAGGCAATCTCCTGCCTTTGTTGTAACTTTCCCTCCCATTCCTGATTTTTTGATATGCTCTTTGGCAATCTTAATAACATCAGGAAGATCAAAGACTACAGCCCGCATTTCCGGGTTCTTTTCTACAAATCTTACTGCATACGTACCCTGCCCTCCGGCCAGGTCCAGAAGGCTACTGTATTTCTTCAGATGTAATTTCCTGCATACTTCTTCAGCCTGTATTGTACCGATATTGTGCATGGCTTTGATGAATACTCTCAATCTTTGTTCATCTACTTCTTTTTCTGCATCATCAAATGCTGTAGGCTTGCCGGTCTTGATAGCAACACCTAATCTTGTCCAGTAATCCCACATGTTGTGAAAATGGCGAATCCTGTCTCCCTGATACAGAGGACGGTCTTTTACCAGATAACGACTGGACATAGCTGTATTCTTGTAGACCTCCTTAACTTTTCTCAAGAGTCCGAGAGATACAAGTGCATTTAAAAACATTTCTGTTGCCCGATGATCAGTCCCAATCTTTCTGGCGACCACTTTATCGCTTTTGCCAACACCCTTAATCAATGTAAATATACCCATCTCAACAGCCACAAAAAGAACCTGAGCCTTCCAATAGCCATAGCTTATTTCATTAAGATATTCAATATCTCTATGTTTATTCATACGAGTACAAAGTCCGTTCGAAATGTTCAATTAGTTTCTCATTCATCTGTCTGGAATACGAATTGTTTTCACCATACACACATGAATCACGTTCTTCTTTTTCAAAATCTCTATTCATGGACAAATCTTTAAGCGCTTGAAGGCAAAAGGCATTTATCTCTTCCGAAAATGCCTCAACAGCTTTATCTTTAAATTCATAGGCGCTTTCATACCCAAGCTTTGAAGCAGGTTTTGCCCCACTATTCCTCTTTTCATAGTCAAACGTACCTTTGAATATAGTCTGTTTATGATGTAACAGATGAGCCGTAATACCCGGCGAATTCAGCATTTTCGCTTCCTTAAGGAATTCAAAATTCTCCCTTACCTCTGCCAATGTTGAATCCGGCTCAAACATGATAAAGCCATAATTGGGTTCTATATCATACCGTCTGAGTATGTTAATAGCCTTTTTATTATCTTCAACCTTTGTAAATTTTCTGAATTTATTCAAAGATCTCTGACTTCCACTTTCAACTCCAAGAAATACGTCTTTAAGTCCCGCCCTGACAAGTATGCCAATCGTTTTGTCATCTATATCATTAACCCTGCATTCGATTCCAAACTTTATATTCAAACCTTTATCCATAATGAGTCCTGCCAGTTTACACGCACGTTCTTTCCCATTTTTACCAGGACCGAAGAAGTTTGCATCGGCAAAATAGAAATACCTTTCCCCAAGGTTTTCATAAATATCAAAAATTTCATTAAATACATTTTCAGGGCTTCTTCCCCGCCAAGAGGATTCCTCCCCGTAGAAATTATCCAGATAACAGAAAGTACATTTCCCATAGCAACCCCTGCTGGCCAGTATATAGGTAGAAATCCCCCTTTCCTTCAGCAGGTCGAAGTCGCAGCGAGAAGGAAATGGAAGTTTATCAAGATTTGAAACCGGTTTTCTCGGCTTGTTCAGAATTACGTTGGGCTTAAGGACACCTTCTTCGATTTTACTATTGGTGGAATTGAACGCAAGGCCGTCAATTGTGTATAAAGCAGAAGTATCTTTGTTGTTTTTGACTGCTTCCGCAAGTTCCGGAAACGTTGCCTCCGGTTCACCTATAGTTACAGAGTCAACATAAGGATAGTTTGCCAGTAACTCTCTGAATGCAAATGTAGGGAAGTGCCCGTAAAGATTTATGTGCGTACCAGGAACACTCCTACGAAGATTAAGGAGCATCTCAAACACATCTTCCGTGTTCTCCCACAAATAGACAAGATGAACACCGATTAATTTAAAGCTTTTCTTTCTAAGCTCCTGAATAGTTTCATTGAAAGACCACCCATAAAGATTTGCGTCAACAATATCCACATCGTGGTGATTGGATTTCAGTGTTGAAGCAATGTAACCGGTCATCAGGCATGAAGATAGCGGTGTATTAACCACAGATTCATATCTCTCCGGAGTTCTTGGCCTTGGATGTTCTAACAGGATGATGGACATGTTTGAAAAAAGCATGTAATATCAATTCAAATTACCGAGGTTGTCGACGGTAATGTGCTAATCCCTTATAATGCCGACGAGTAGCTCCTTTTTCTGCTGTCTTTCAGATCCTTTTCATAATATTCCATCACACCCTTTAACGAACACACTGGACCGCACATTGTACACGTATCTTCCTCCATTGGCGGACGGCTCTTTCTTATCTCCTCTGCTTTCTCTGAGGTAATGGCAGTTTCGTACTGGGTCTTCCAGTCAAGGTCTCGCCTTGCAATACCCATCTTCAGATCCTGATTTTTCACTTTATCCTTAAGTTTTATCATATCCCCAACGTGAACGGCAACCTTTGCGGCCATAACGCCCTCTCTCACGTCATCAGGTGTGGGAAGAGCCAGATGCTCCGGAGGTGTGACGTAACAAATAAAGTCGGCGCCATACCTGGATGATAAAGCTGCTCCAATTGCAGAAGAGATATGGTCATATCCGGGCGTCACATCGGTAGTAATGGGGCCAAGCATATAAAATGGTGCGTTATTACTCATCCTTTTTTGTATAATAACGTTTGTCTCTATCTCATCTATTGGTATGTGTCCGGGGCCTTCAACAATTATCTGAACACCCTTCTTCTGAGCATATTCTGCAATCTCACAGTTTATAATCAATTCCTGAATCTGAGCCCTGTCGGTGCTATCATGTATGGCACCTGCCCTTAAACCATTCCCAAGACTCAAAATCACGTCATATTTCTTCATTATATCAATAAGCCTGTCAATTTCTTCATATAACGGGTTCTCTTTTTTATTATGATTCATCCACGCTGTTAGAAATGAGCCTCCCCTGCTTACGAGACCGCCATATCTATATCCCTGTTTTCTCAGACGTTCTAATGTAATCATGTTTATACCGCAGTGAATCGCCATAAAACCGATCCCTTCCTGCGCCTGTCTCTCGATAATCTCAAACAGGAAATCAGTCTCCATATGCACCACAGACCCCTTCTTCTGAATGGTTTCCATTGCAGCCTGATACAATGGCACAGTCCCAACCGTTAAACTGATGGAGTCAAGAACCCTTTTTCTTATCGCACCCAGGTCGCCACCAGTTGAAAGTTCCATCAGTGTATCGGCGCCGGCCTTTTCCGCTACCCTGGCCTTTTCCACCTCCATATCGAAATCTATAATATCCGGGGAAGTCCCGATACTTGCATTTATCTTTGTCCTGAGGCCCTGTCCGATACCTACCACCCTGGATTTTCTCTGAGGGTTTCCATAAATTACAATGTGGCCATTAGCAATGCCTTCACGTATAAATTCCGGACTTACATCATCATAGATTGCAGCCTCTTTCATCTCCTGAGTAATTTCGCCGTTTCTGGCTCTGTCCAGTTGAGTCTTCATTATATTTCCCCTTTCAAAATTATATAAGAGCATTCAAGTTACTGGAAAATTCTAGGTTAATAAGCAATCATTGTCAAAATGTTTTTGATTTGATGGAGTTAGTTTTAAACAGGATACCTGACCTATACTGTTTCTTGCTTCTATCTTTTCCAATCTACAATAGACAATAATCAATCGTCAATCTTTAAGTTTCTTCCATCACTCACTCGGATCCGAATGTTCTATGATTGACAGCAGTTTTCTTGCTGACTCACTCTTCAGCTTGTCCTTAGCTCTCTCGACCCAGTCCACAGCCTCTTCATACTTAAAATGTAATAAATTTGCAACCAAATCACGCTAGTTTGTAATCTTACCAGCATTTCCGGTGAAATCAAATTGGAATTTCATATTTGCTGTTTCTCTTAGACTGTAGGGACGTATTGTTCGCCACGGCGAATCCCGACATGGCGGATTTTGAAGTTGCCCACAGGGTCGGCCTCAGGCAACTGTCCTTTGGCACGATAATATGCCCTAATGCCCTAATAAAGCAGGAAGGCCAACAAAACCACTATCAGTCATGTACACCGTTGCGAGAGAGATAAAATCGTTGAATTATTTACAAAGCTATGATTTAATGTTTAGAATGTAAATTTATTACGAATAACTATTAAGGAGAAAATCCATGCTTAAACAATACAACAATAAGATAGCAGCCTTCATCGCTGTTTTCATTCTGTCCAACCTCATCGGCATACAACTGAATTTGGCACATGCCAATCCAAAGGTATTAATGGAAACATCAAAGGGAGATATAACGATTGAATTGTACGAGAAAGAAGCTCCAGGAACTGTCAAAAACTTTTTGTCATATGTATCAGAAGGTTTTTACAACAATCTGATTTTCCATAGAGTTATAAAGGACTTTATGATTCAGGGCGGTGGCCTTGATTCTGAAATGAGGCAAAAAGACCCTAAAGCCCCCATTAAAAACGAAGCCAGAAGAGGATTAAATAACAATAGAGGTACAATAGCCATGGCGCGAACAAACGTTATTAACAGCGCCACTGCCCAGTTCTTTATAAACTTAAAAGATAATGATTTCCTGAATCACACAGACAATACATCAAGTGGCTTTGGATACGCTGTGTTTGGAGAAGTTATCAAGGGTATGGACGTGGTTGATTCAATTGCAAGGGTAGAAACCAGCACTTATAACGGTTTCGGAGATGTACCAAAAGAACCCATCATTATAAAAAACGTGAGTGTAGTAGAATAAAATTGGTTAACAAGTCTTCATATTCAATTTTTGATTCGATTTAACACTGAAAATGCCATTTGATGTCTAAAGCGTTAACACCTCCCCTGTATTTCCAGATTCCACAGAAAAACCCCAATATCCTTTTAAGAATATTGGGGTTTAAGGTTAGAGTTATACCAGAAACTTAAGTAACAATTCCATATTTTCAATCAACTGCAGCTTGCTATGCTTTGAAATTCAAAATATATGGGAATATTTTTGAGAAGCTTTATTTTTTAGTGACCTTTTCAGCTTTGTTACCCTTATCGCCTTTTACAATTTCAAACTGAACACTGTCTCCTTCTTCAAGAGTTCTGAATCCATCACTCTGAATAGCAGTGTGATGCACGAAGATATCCTCTCCTCCCTCAACGGAAATAAAACCAAATCCTTTCTTGTCATTAAACCACTTGACTGTTCCTGTTGGCATACTACTTTTTCACCTCCTCCTTCTTCTCTATACAAAAATATAAAAAAAAGCTACAAGGTTGTCACCTTGTAGCCATAATATTACAACAGATTATAATACTATATTACAATACAACCTCACTGCTTAGTGCGAAATATATATCAAATATTATATATTAAAGCAAGGGAAATAATATTTATTGTATAGCTCGTTTCCCCTGCCAGAAAGATGACAGGCGGGCAAATAAGCCAATAATTAAGACTATTTGATAAACAGCCCCTCACGCGCTGTTTAAATCCTGTTTTTAAACTTCCAATAGTCTGTTTCAACCACAAAGAGTTATCTTTTGTTGTCAATACTATGCCTCTCATTCCAGTAAAAGATATGTGGTCTTGACAGACGAATCTTATAGGGTATCATCTAACCGTAGGAATGATCAGTCTGACCGGTAACGGGTACAATGTCATTAGTAACCAGCAGGGATGAATCCTAACCATGTATTGTAAGGGCGTACCCGCTCAGCTAAGCCGTTCCGCCAGCCCGACATAGTTTCAAAATAGTTCTGACGGGGACGGGTACCTATTCGGGTAGGTGGCAACCTGCCCGACTGCGTCGTTCCGGCAGGTGCGCCCTTCCATTGTATCTACAACTGTGTTTTTGAGGTATGCATATATGAAATACTTAATATCTGTCGTTTTCGTCCTATTATTTGCTTTTCCTGGCATATTCCCTACGCTTCATACCAATATCTGTTATGGAGACAAGCCTACATCAGAAATAGTCAATAATGTTTATTCTTCAGTTGTACTTATTACACATAAACAGATAAAGACTTCCGTCTGGGATGTTTTAAGATTTGCTGCATTTGTCACTGGTACAGCAACGGGTACTCCTACTTTTGGAGTAGGTAGTGTTGCACCCGGTCATCTAGAGAAACAAGTTGGAACCGGTTTTCAGACTAAGTGGGGAATAGTTACAAATTCTCACGTTATGGATGATAAATCCAAGGCAGTGTTAACTACATTCCATAATACAAATTACCGAATTAAGAAAATAAACAGGATAAAATATAAAGAAGATAACCATTTACCAATGCATAACGTTAAAATGATACTTGACACAGCTAAAGAAGCTACTACATACGATTGGAGTGACATGGGAATAGATTTGGCATTAATTCGCGTGAAGATACCCGGGGCTTTTGAGCTGCCCCTTGCAAAAGAAGTGAACGTTGATGAAAAAGTTTTTACTTTAGGTCATCCAAAATTGAAGAAATTTACACCCGCAACAGGCAGCATTAATCGTATTTATAAACGTGGAGGAACTAAATACATAGAACTGTTTATTAAAAACGCTCCAGGTAATAGTGGCAGTCCTGTCCTGAATATGAAAGGGGAAGTAGTAGGAGTAATATGGGGTGGCGTCAAAGAATTGGAGGCGGCTGAAGCGGTGCACGTGGAAGAGGTGCGAAAGGCATTTGGTTTGCCGGTTTTTGATGTACCCGGAAAAAAACACTCACCTGCAATAGAATCCTGGAATGGAACAGTTTACTCCACAGGACACTCTCGTTTATTTCACCGTCCTGATTGCACCGAACTAATCATTAGCCATGACGACCTGGTCGAGTTCCTATCGAAAGATGTTGCGATAGAAAATGGTGGAATTGCCTGCCCTAAGTGCAATCCTTAATTTAAGACGGGAAATTATCAATCCTTCTTTCATAACAATTTAAATAATTGATAATATGGGGTCATTTTATCAAATGTGAACTATGATTTACTATAATCTATATCGGTTTAAGATTTTGCCGATATATTTATTTTCCATTCCTTCGATAGCCTGAACAGATTCTCCAAGAATATCGTCAAGAATACTGTTGTTCCAAGCATCTCAAGAAACTCTTCAAGAGTTTTTGACATATGCCTGATTCGATAATCCTCCGTAGAGAAGAAACCGGCTATACCCGCATCCTTATAGAAACCACTATCTAAACCCTCTGCAAAATCCAACCCCACCGCAATAACGTACAGACTTATACCAACTAAAAACCAATACCAGAGTCTTTTTGAGGAAAGCTCTTTCCATAAGAACCATAGCAGAAAGATTCCCATTGCCATAAAAAAAGGTCCAAAAATCATTTGCCATGAATAACTTGGAAATGCCTCGTACATAGAATATAAAATCCCGGGATCTGATGACCCTGCAGATCTCGCAAGAAGGACTTTACAGGCCGTTCCCATCCGTTCATGGAACTTAATAGCATCATCAATCCCAATGTAAATGAAAAAAATTCCTATGCAGGCCCAACAATAAAATTTTCTTTTATAATGATTGTCCTGCATCTGGTTTCTAACAGCAAAGGCAATTAACCAGATTACAGATCCTACTATAATCGCCTGAATACTGGAAAACCAGTTAGACAGACTGTCTTCGCGGGTAATATTTACCATTCTCCTGATAGAAACAACGGAAGACCACTCGTAGTGATTGACAAACACATCAAGAAAAACAATGAGAAGTTCAATACCTAAAAAGCACCAGAATATCCGCCTTACTACGACATCTGCTCTCAGTCTAAAGTTGAGTGGTTGTTTTTGATCCATACTGCCCTCTCCCACATTAATAATATACTTTACGCCGGACTATTAAAAGCCTGTGTATATTACTTTGTTTATATCATTTGATATAATTTAGTACAAATGAAAAGACTTACACGTTTGAGGAAATTGCTTGATTTTGGCTAACAATTTTGTTATGAAATGTTTATATAAGCAGCAATACACATTAAACTTATGAATATATTGGGGGATTAGCTCAGTTGGGAGAGCGTTTGAATGGCATTCAAAAGGTCAGGGGTTCGAATCCCCTATCCTCCATATTTAAGGAATGGACTTCTTGGCATATCCAACACTTAATCAATTCTACAATAACCTTGTTAACCTCCTTGAAGAAGCGAAATCCGACTACGTTATAATCGGCGGACTTTAACCGCCAGCATGAATTTTCTATCATCAAGGTACCCGCCTGACCAGTCTATTGCCAGCCCGATGTGCATTCTGGCTGGGACGGGTAGGGTTGAGCCGCCTAGAATAATTTAAAGCCCTGATCCTCAAAGACTTAAAATGAAAATCCTTATAATATCATATTATTTGAGAGGGCTGCTCAGATTGGAAATATTACAATTTAAACAAAAGATCGGCATATGTCGGAACAGGCCATAGCTTCCGTGGAACAATCGTCTCCAGCGCATCAATATCTTTTCGCAAAACATTCATCGTTGCAAGTACCGCATCACGAAACGCCTCCGCACGTTTAAAACTATCAGTAATCCCGTGCGCCTTCTTCTGTTCAATCGCCAGTTTTTCGTTGTTGTGATATGCCGACTCTAAAAGTCCGGAAACCTGCTTAAGCAATTTTCTTTGAACATCCGCAGATACATTTACAGCTTCCAACTTTTCGATCGTCTCTGCGAGCTCTTTTACAAACGGTATAACTGCCGGAATATACAGGCTTCTTACCATATCAAGTGACGCATTTGCTTCAATGTTAATCTGTTTTATATATTGCTCAAGATAAATTTCATATCTGGCATGTAATTCACTTTTTGAAAGTACTTTATATTTTTTAAACAAATTAACAGATTTCTTGTCTGTAAAAGTTTTAAGCGCTTCCACAGTAGAACTAATATTTGGCAACCCTCGCCTCTCCGCTTCCTTTACCCATTCATACGAATAGTTGTTGCCATTAAAAATAATCCTTCCATGCTCTTTCATCGTATCCCTTATTATGGCTGTTGTCTCTTTGTGAATATCCTGTGCTTTCTCAAGCCTGGTTGCAATTTCATCAAGAGCTTCTGCAACAATGGTATTCAACACAACGCTCGGCCCTGAAATCGAAGCAGAGGAAGCAACCATGCGAAACTCGAATTTATTACCGGTAAATGCAAATGGCGATGTCCGGTTTCTGTCGCTGTTATCTTTTGGAAGAGGCGGTAAAGTATCAACCCCTACCTTAATAGAAGTAGAACCTTTTGATGTTGCTTTTTGCCCCTTCGCAATAGCCTCCAGAATTTCTGTCAATTCATCACCCATAAAAATTGAAATAATTGCCGGCGGCGCTTCATTAGCGCCAAGACGATGATCATTGCCTGAATTTGCCGCAGACCTTCGCAATATATCGGCATGACGGTCAACAGCCTTAATAAGAGCGCTGATAAAAAGCAGGAACTGCGCATTGTCATGCGGCGTCTTTCCTGGATCAAGTAGATTTACACCATCATCAGTGCTTAATGACCAGTTCGTATGTTTCCCCGAACCATTTAGCCCTACATATGGTTTTTCATGCAAAAGACAGACAAGATTATGCCTGAGAGCAACTTTCTGTAATGTCTCCATAACAAGCTGATTATGATCTGCGGCTATGTTAGTTGTTGTAAAGATTGGCGCCATTTCAAATTGTGATGGAGCAACTTCATTATGCTTTGTTGTAGCGGCAACCCCCATCTTCCACAATTCTTTATCCAGATCCTTCATAAAATCAGCAATGCGGTCTTTAATCTGTCCAAAATAGTGATCCTCCATCTCTTGTCCTTTTGGCGCCGGTGCGCCAAAGAGCGTTCTCCCTGCAACAATTAAATCCAATCTTTCCGCAAATAATTTCTTGTCGACCAGGAAATACTCCTGTTCTGCGCCAACGGTTGAAGTAACTTTCCTAGACGTTTTATTCCCCAACGTGCGTAAAACCCGAAGCGCTTGTTTTGAAACGGCAGACATTGAACGTAATATCGGAGTTTTCTTATCCAGCGCCTCACCCGTGTATGAACAAAACGCAGTAGGAATACAAAGTGTAACGCCACCGGCTCCGTCTTCCTTCAAAAATGCAGGAGACGTACAATCCCATGCGGTATATCCGCGTGCTTCAAAGGTAGCCCGGAGACCTCCACTCGGAAAACTTGACGCATCAGGTTCGCCTTTATTAATCTGTTTACCGGAAAATTCCATAACTACTCCACCCTGCGCAGTAGGTGAAATAAAGGAATCATGTTTCTCCGCCGTGCTCCCCGTCAATGGCTGAAACCAATGGGTATAATGAGTAGCTCCTTTTTCAATTGCCCAGTCTTTCATAACGCTTGCAACAACATCAGCAACCTCTGCCGGCAAAGGAATCTCCTTATCAATCGTTTCCTTGAAAACTTTATAGGTTTCCTTTGGCAACCTTTTTCTCATAACTTCATCATTAAATACATTCGACCCGAATATTTTTGTAACGTCCATTTTTTCCCCTCTTTTATTATTCCCTAACAGTAGTTTTACATATTATACATTTACACCATTGTTTGTCTATTTATACTTTTTCTAAAAAAATATTCAAGCTCTTAACACCGGATTGGAGAATGAAGTTGAAGTTATCCAGGTTTTACCATGTGTTTTGTTTAGGAAAAACCTATATCATTACACTTAAGGTCTATATTAGAATAAATACTCAAGAGTTATAAGCATAGCAAGTACATACAATCATGATACTTAAGAATGGCAAATTAAAGTCAGTTACTCTTAAATAATACTTGCCTAATTTACTCCTGAGTTTATAATTCCTGTAATAAATATGCTTCTATCGACTGTATCGTACAAATTGTCATAAAATAGAGGCAAATGATTGCGGAAGGTCTTACGAAAAAAACTTACAAATTTACCAATACTTTACAATAAAATGGAAAGGGTAATAACTATTTCTCCGAAACTCCTCATATATAAGATAATACTCTTCAGCGCCTCTTATATTTTAGCTGGTTGTGTAACAGCTTCAGCCATACTATTCGCTGCAACAAATGCTAATAACAATAGTTCTGATACATCTAAACCAGAAAATTCCAATGTTAAAGCTGAAAAGGTGCAGTTGCGTTCTTCTTACAGTAATTTATCTGTAGCCGAAGTACAGTCAATTCAACATATCACAATACGTAAAAAAAAGGAATGGGGATTTTACGGCCAAAGTACAATCAAACACGATTATGTGTTGAAAGAAATAAATGATAACAAGGTCGTTATCGACCATGCCACCGGATTAATGTGGCACCAGTCAGGATCAACATTTGGCATGAATTGGGAAAAAGCAAAGCATTGGGTAAAACTGCTGAACAAGAGAGGATACGCCGGGTATTACGACTGGAGATTGCCTACTGTAGAGGAGGCGGCGTCATTGCTGGAATCGAGTAAGAATCATAGCAATGACAGATTTATAGATCCTGTATTTGATAAGACACAAGGTTGGATCTGGACCGGTGACAGTTATCAACATTTGGATGCTGCGTGGCGCATAGACTTTTTCGCCGGTTTGGTAGATTGGGACATCTATTATTACTTCTTCTACCATGTTCGTCCGGTTCGGACCATGAAATAATGTGGCTGGAGGAAGTCTCAAATCTCGCCAGTTGACGCAGTTAAAATGCTCCTTCCCAGGACAAAAAGCGACGAGGACTTTTGTGTCCCCCATGCCTACCGCCAGGCAGGCTTTGTTAAAGGGGGATTAACAGGATTGACGTTTAATATGGAAAGCTCAAGTTTTCCGCTACATTCGTTTATTTTATCCGCAAAATCCTACCACTAATACAGGCATTTTATCCATCCAGCGTTTATCATGTCAGGATTATCCTGTAATATTTCTAAATTATTACTATAATACGGTGTTTATTTAGTAGCAGTTACGTTAATAACGCAAGCTACTAAATATTGCAGTTCTCAGAAAATTTATCTTTTATTAACCAAGTATTGTTAAGGCCAGGCCTAAAATCAAACAAAGAAACGGGAAAAAGTAATCGTGGAAATAAAAAATATTAGAAACATCGCCATCATAGCCCATGTGGACCACGGAAAGACAACTTTAGTAGACCAGATGTTAAAACAAACCGGCGTCTTTCGCTCTAATCAGCAAGTTGTAGAACGCGTAATGGATTCTTACGATCAGGAAAGAGAACGCGGGATAACCATTGTCGCAAAGAACTTTTCAATCCAATATAAAGGGATTAAATTAAACGTTATTGACACACCTGGCCATACGGACTTTGGAGGCGAAGTGGAACGAACGCTAAGGATGGCAGAAGGAGTACTGCTCCTGGTGGATGCTTACGAAGGCCCTATGCCGCAGACGAGATACGTATTACAAAAGGCATTAGGCTATCACCTCAAACCAATTGTCGTTATCAACAAGATTGACAGACCAGAAGGGAGGCCAAATGATGTCCTTAATGAAATCTTCGACCTGTTTGTTGACTTAAACGCAGATGATGAACAGTTAGATTTTACAGTAGTATACGCCAGCGCCAGAGATGGGTACGCAAAACTTGAAGTGGAACAGGAAAGCAATGATTTGACTCCACTCCTGGATGCTATTATAAAACATATCCCGGCGCCATCAACAAACCCTGATGAACCATTCCAGATGCTTGTACAGGCGCTGGATTACAACGATTACGTAGGCAGGATAGGAATCGGCAAGATTTCAAATGGGAGTATACATTCCGGCAGTAATGTAGCATGGCTTAAAAGGAATGGAGAAAAGCGTAATGAAAGAATAGGAGAAATCTTTTCTTTCTCTGGTTTGGGGCGAGAAAGTGTGAAGGAGGCAACTGCCGGTGACATTGTCGCCGTTACGGGAATAGAAAATGTTGAAATCGGCGATACCCTGGCAGATGTCAATGATCCTAAACCGCTTCCCATCATAAGCATTGACGAACCTACATTGTCAATGCAGTTTTCAGTAAACGACTCCCCATTTGCAGGTCAGGACGGGAAATACGTAACAAGCCGGAATCTGAGGGATAGATTATATAAAGAATTGCGTTCAAATGTCTCATTAAAAGTGCACGATACTAACTCCAGCGAGTCGTTTCATGTAGCGGGAAGAGGATTGCTGCACCTGTCTGTCTTGATCGAGAATATGAGGAGAGAGGGATATGAACTCCAGGTCTCAAAACCAAAGGTTATATACAAGGAAATTAACGGGAAAAAGGCCGAACCTGTAGAGTTCCTCGTAATTGATGTTCCAAAAGAATTCGATGGTCAGGTTATTTCACTGCTGGGAGCCAGAAGGGGTGAAATGCTGAATATGCGGGAATGCAACGGGCGGATACATTTTGAGTTCAAAATTCCTTCACGTGGGTTGGTTGGATTAAGACTAAGGCTTCTCAGCTCCACACAGGGAACCGCCATTATGTATCACAATTTTTATGAATACGAGTATTTCAAGGGGGAGATTCCTCACAGGACTCAGGGTGTCCTGGTATCTATGACAGGTGGAGATATAACAGCATATGCTCTTGACGGCTTACGTGACAGGGGAATCATGTTTACCAGACCTGGTGACAGGGTTTACGAAGGGATGATAGTTGGTGAACATTGCGAACAAAACGATATAGCCGTAAACGTGTGCCGTGCCAAAAAAGCTACAAATATAAGATCTGCTACGGCAGATAAGGGAATTAAGCTCTCCCCTCCCAGGGATTTGACACTGGAAATGGCATTGGAATACATTGAAGATGACGAGCTGATAGAGATTACGCCAAAAACCTTTCGTCTCAGAAAAAGATTATTAAGGGAACAAGACCGCAAACGCCAGAAAACGGCGGCATAAGCACTTAAATAGATTTATCCCTGACGGACATAATCATTATGGAAAAAGAACTAAAACATGAAATCATCAAACCTGGTGGGGCAATATACACAATTTATAAGTACAATAAATTGGATTCTACCAATGCATTCTTAAAACAGCATTGTTCAACCTTACCTGATTTCTCGGCAATTTGGGCTAATGAGCAGACGCATGGAAGAGGGCGTTTTGACAGGGTATGGAATTCTGTACCAGGTCAGGATCTTACATTTTCACTCATGTTGCCGCTTACATCCATGGAGCAGAAACTCAGGCAAAATATTACGCAGGTTGCAGCCCTGTCTGTCGCTCAGTTACTGGAAGGTTACGGCTTGAAGCCACATGTAAAATGGCCGAATGATGTGCTTATACATGTGAAAAAAATATCCGGTATACTGTGTGAAGTTGCAGAATCCAATGAGAATGTATACGGGATACTGGGAATCGGCTTCAACGTAAACAGCGCGGGAAAATCTCTTTCTTGCATTGACATCCCTGCCACATCGCTTCGCTGCGAATTGCGCCATACAGTGGAACGGCTTGAACTGTTAAAAAAACTCCTTGACATAATCATTAATTGTTTTAATATACTGCGCCAAAGTGGATTTACACATAACCGCCTGGAGATAAAGAAAAGATTGGCATTTATAAATGAACAAATCATATTTACAGACGTGAAACGGAATTCATATTCAGGAAGGATAATCGACCTGAACGACGACGGGACATTGCTTTTTGAATGTGAAAAGCGTGGTATTATCAGTCTTAACTCGGGAGAAATAGCTCTTAATAATTTATACCTTAAGAGAGGTTATTAATGATCGGCGATGCAGTTATGCTTATGTTTGTTGGTATGGGTGTTGTATATATATTCCTTGTGCTTCTGAATCTTACCGTGTCTTTGCTCGCTTATTGTACCCGGGAGCATACACGCAAAGAGGAATCTGCCCTGGCGGAAGAAGAACTTGCCCGCAAAAAGAAGAAAAAGAAAGGTATTGATGCAGGAAGCGGCAGCATACAAACCGCAGTCATATCAGCCGCCGTTCATGCATACAGAAGTGCATAAATTAGGCCTTCGGCAACTCAGCACATTGACGTAGCGGAAACCTTTAGGTTTCCATTGTAGCGTCTAAATGCACCTGCCTG
>MHZA01000133.1 GCA_001828595.1 Planctomycetes bacterium RIFCSPLOWO2_12_FULL_40_19 | reverse complement strand
AGTTCTACTGATAATGCCTTGCCCTCATAAAAAGCTATCTTTGCCTGACTGTTTAACGTCATATAAGGCATGGCGTCTTCAACCGCCTCTTTAGGCAATAATACCTGTTCATAATCTTCTGTATCCATGAAGCAGTAATTTTCCCCATCCTTATAAAGATACTCCATCGTGCGATGCTCCAGGAATACATCTTCTAATTTATCCGTAGACCTGAATCGTTTCTGAACGATACTTCCCTGTTTCATACTTTTCAGTTTTGTCTGTACCATACCACGCCAATTTCCAGGGGTCACGTGTTGATAATCAACCACCAAATACAATTCACCGTCAATCTTTATCATCATCCCTTTTCTTAAATCTGTTGCGTTTATCAATTCTTCAACTCCTTCATAAAATGTGTTTACCGCTGATATTCTGTGGTGAATTGTTACACAAATTCCATCATTACTGAATCTGCTACAGTCAGACCCTTCCTTGTTAATTTTATTCTTTGATCATCTAAGTTTATCAAGCCTGATTGCGCAAGATTGTTTAATTGTCTGCCGAACAGTTTGGTTAAATCAAGACCTGACCTGTTAAAAAATTCTTTTCTTGAAATACCGGATGTCATTCTCAATGCCATAATAAGTATCTCTGATGCACGTTTCTCTTGAGGTAATTTTTCAGAGAAACATATTAACCTCTTTTTTGATTTTACAGCATATATATATTCTTTCACATTTTTTATGTTACAGTACCGTTCACCATTAACATAAGAAAATGATCCCGTGCCTATGCCGATGTATTCTCTGTTTTCCCAGTAGACGGTATTGTGCCGGCACTCCCTGCCAGGTTTTGCAAAATTTGAGATTTCGTAACGGATATAACCGTTGTTGCCGAGGAAACTATTTGTGTATTCGTACATCTTCAGTTCCTCTTCTTCGCTTAGTTTCTTAAGCATTCCGGAGTCCTTCATTTCAACAAGTGGTGTTCCACGTTCATACGTAAGGCAATAAGCAGAGATGTGTTCGGGGCCTAACCTAAAACACTCTCTTAAATCCGTTTTCCATTCGTTCAAATGTTGAGAAGGATATCCGTAAATCAGGTCAATATTAATATTATCAAATCCTTTTTCCCTTAAGCTGTAATAAATCTCCTTTGCTTCTTTTGCAGAATGGATACGTCCCAGGAGATTCAGGTACTTATCGTTGAAAGATTGAACGCCAATACTGACTCGGTTAACGTGACCATCCTTTAGAGCAAAAATTTTCCCGTCATTCAATGTGCCCGGATTTGCTTCCATCGTATATTCCCTGAGATTGGAAACGTCAACGTGTTTGGAGATTATGTTCAGTAACCTGTTTAGTTGTGTCTCATTTAATACAGTAGGGGTACCACCGCCTACATAGACTGTTGTAAAAGAATATTTTCCGTTTATTGCCTGGAGTTCATTTTCAATAGCATTGAGATATTCATCCACTTGTTGTGATTTCATTACAATTGAGTTAAAATCACAATATATACATTTGCTTATACAAAATGGTATATGAATATATAAAGAAGGTATATGTTTTTGAATACTCATCACTAAAATCTAATTATTCTCGAACTCTTTCCTTACCAATGGAACAAACATACATTTAAAGAGTTCTTCCTCTGTTAATTTCCCATTTATTTTTGTTGCCCTGACCAGGGTTTGTAATTCCCTGCCGCCTATCGGTATTATAATCTTTCCTTTTTCTGCAAGTTGATCAATAAGTGGTTCAGGTATATTAAAAGTAGCCGCTGCCACTATTATTCCATCAAAAGGGGCTTCTTCCTCATAGCCTAAACTGCCGTTAGCAATATGAATCTTTACCCTGTCGCCGTAACCCAATTCGTTTAACTTTGCCAGCGCCTTCCGTGCAAGTTGCGGCCTGATTTCAACAGTGTAAATTTCCTCGTGTATCTCTGCGAGAAGTGCAGTCTGATAGCCGGAACCTGTACCCACTTCCAGAACCCTGTCTCCCTTCTTAAGCGAGAGAGCCTGAATCATATATGCAACTATATAGGGTTGAGAAATAGTTTGATTTTCCCCGATAGGCAATGGTGTATCATCGTAAGCCCTGTCCCAAAGTTCTGCAGGCAGGAATTCGTGCCGGGGTACTTTTGCCATAGCACGGAGCACTTTTTTATCTACAATATCTCTGGATATTAATTGGGTTCGCACCATTTGTTTTCGTCTTTCTTCGAAAGTTTGTTTTTCTTCAGAAGATGAGTTTGCAGAAATCATATTCTTTAAGAATGTTTTGATCGTGTACATCAGTTTTATACTGTTACCCTGCTTCTTGTGTCCTTATTCATCTCTTTCTTTATTATTTCTTTATAATACTTTAATCTTGTTGCAGGATTATCCAATTCTCCACTAAAACTCCTCGAAGTATTATCGTATATAAGTTTAACAGGCATTTCCTTAATGCGTAACCCTAATTTCCATACCTGCATCCACAATTGCAGAGGCATGCCGTAACCGGTTTCTGTCAGCTTCATTTTCTTCAGGGCATCAATTTTGTACGCCTTAAAACCACAAAATGAATCTGTTAGATTAAGTTTCGTAATTTTATTTAATATTCGGGTTATTTCCATATTTATTGCATACCTGTCCGGTGGTATCTTTGGATTGTGCTTGTTGTATTCTATTAGATATCGTGATCCTGAAACAATGTCATAGTTTGCTATCTGTGTAAGAAAAATCTGTATTTCATCCGGTATATGCTGTCCATCACAATCCATTGTAATTATGCTGTCATAGCCGTTTGAGATTCCGTACTTGAAGGCATCAATGATAGTATGTCCATATCCAAGATTCCATTCATGCACAATGGTGTTTATATTGTCTATCTTTGACAATTGTTCTTGTGTGCCGTCGGTAGAGCCGTCGTCTATTACAAGGATGTCTAAATCATACTTCTTTATTTGTGAGATTATAAAGCCGATGTCTTTCTTTTCGTTGAAAGCTGGTAACGCAATAAGTGTATTCATGATTTTGCAAACCGGTTTTTTGCAAAATATTCTAAATTAAAAATCTTTTTCCAATCTTATATGGTTAATGATTTAAATCAAGAAAAATATAAATACCGGAAGGCTTGCCATAGTTACATTTATATAGTGTGCATAATCCGCATTTTTTTCTTGACAATAATTAAGTCTCATGATACAAGCCACTTATAGTGTGGGAGAGAAGTGACGTAATAAAGGACAATGACTTAAAGATTATTCTAATTTTTGTAACTTTTAAGGGAGGTGCATAAAATGGCTGCTAAGAAAACTGTTAAAAAGACAGCTAAAAAGAGTGCGAAAAAGGCTGTCAAGTTATGGACAAAGGCAGAATTAAGTGCATTGAAGAACGAGTATCCGAAAACGGATACACAAAAACTTGCAAAGAAGCTTAATAGGTCTCTGGAAGCTGTTCGTTTCCAGGCAAAGAAATATGGACTGAAAAAGACAAAGAGCTTTATGCAGTATTTATATAAAGCGGCTAGTAAGCCGGCAGCCAAAAAAGCTACGACAAAAAAGGTTAGCAATAGAAAGCATTAATTCCGGTTAGTTTATGGTTGAGTTAAAAAGAACTGATTTATCAGTAAGAGCAGAACGTGCAATACTGCTTCATACAATATTACATAAAGACAAAGATAATAAAGATTCTCTTGCAGAGCTTATGAGTCTGGCTAAGACTGCAGGAGCAAAGGTATTAGACAGTGTCGTGCAGAGAAGGAGAGAAAATGATCCTTCTTTTTACATAGGCAAGGGAAAGGTATTTCAATTAGCTGCGTTGTGTAAAGACAAGGAGATAGATGTTGTAATTTGTGACGACGATCTTGCTCCCGCACAGGTTAGTAATCTGGAGAAGGTCATAAACACAAAAGTAATTGACAGGAGTGAGCTGATCCTGGACATCTTTGCCGCAAGGGCAAAAACAGCTCAGGCAAAACTACAAGTAGAACTCGCTCAATTAGAATACACAAGGCCGCGCCTGAAGAGGATGTGGTCCCATCTTTCCAGGATAGAGGGAGGCATTGGCACCAGAGGGCCCGGAGAAAAGCAATTAGAAGTGGACAAGCGGCTGGTGTCAAAGAAAGTGTTTGTTTTAAAGAAAAGACTCGGACAGATTGAAAAGCGCAGAAAACATCAGGCAAAGGCAAGGAAAGAGCACACTACTGTCTCCCTGGTAGGATATACAAATACCGGCAAATCAACATTAATGAACAGATTGACAGATGCCGGGGTATTTGTTGAAGATAAACTTTTTGCTACCCTTGATACAAAGACAAGTTTGTGTGAACTGGGAAATGGTAAGAAGGTTATCTTAAGCGACACCGTAGGATTTATCAGAAAACTCCCACACCATTTAATCACATCATTCGAAGCTACTCTTGAAGAAATAAGATGGGCTGATTTCTTGCTGCATGTTGTAGATGTCAGTTCTCCTGACGTTATTGGACAGGTTGATGCTGTTAATAATGTTCTTAAGGAACTTGAGTGTGACAAGAAACCCACAATAATGGTTCTCAATAAAGTAGACGTCTTAAAAGATTCATCTATTATCACTTTCTTTCAAAGTAAATATGACAACATAGTGACGATTTCCGCACTTACCGGACAAGACCTGGAAAAGCTGAAGCAGGAGATGGTTAGGTTTGCAAATAAGGGTTGCGCAGAGATTAAGCTTGAATGCGGTGTCAGTGACGGAAGATTGTTAGCTTATATCTATGAAAACAGCAGAGTTCTCAATCGAACGTTCACAAATTCAAGTGTTCATTTCCATATTGTCATTGAAGAGAAAAATCTATCAAAATTGTACCGGCTTGGTGGAGAGTATTTAACTGTAACACATATTTCGTGATGCAATAAATGTAGCGGAAGGCTTAAGCCTTCCATATCATATCGTTTTATGTGTAATACTCTATCGTTTTAAAAGGTAGTAGAGCTTACCATACGTATTTAAATTTCCCGCTTTGTCCATGGCTTCATCGCCTATTCCAA
>MHZA01000132.1 GCA_001828595.1 Planctomycetes bacterium RIFCSPLOWO2_12_FULL_40_19 | reverse complement strand
TAGATATGCCGCACGTAGAAAATGGGAAAGATTTGTGACTGGTATGTCATATTAAGTGTATGCCAACTTATACCTTATAGCAACTGCAGGTATTTAATACAGGTTAGTGTAAAATCATTCGAGGTGGGAAATAATGTAAATATTACATTCATGTTTTGTAATATTTACATTTTAAATAATCATCTTATTTGCAACACATCTACATCATCAAGCCTATAATGTGAAAATAAACCACGCAGTGAAACTAACTTGCCAGTATAAGTTATCACATCACCAACATTCAATCGTAATACCTTCTTCTGTTTCGTATAATCAAATCTTAAATTGACATCTATATTACTATCTTTGTGCCTTATGCCAACTTTATTCCAGTCATAAACGGCAATCCCTTTATAGCCGACTCTCCCGGTCCATCGTACATATTTTCCTTCAAATTTATCCTTCCATAAACGCTTCTTTTCTGACATTTTGAGTTCACTTTCATTACCAAAAATCTTATCAAATTCATTAAAAGTTATATTTAAAAACGGCTTTTGTAATTCACCCACATTTTCTACCTGCTTCTTGTCCTCAAACGTTGTTATATGCTTGTCGCCTTTTCCTGCAAAAGATGCTGCAATATTATCATCAGAAATGACATCCTTCTCTCCTTCTTCTTTCGCCTTACTTACATTCCCAGGTACTGATTGTGATCTGCTCATGCTTGAACCCGATACTGTTCCCGCTCCAGACGCAGCAATTTGGGATTCTGTTTGCTCCAACCGTCTAGCCTTTTGTACGATACTTTTATCATACAACGATTCATACTCTTTCTCATATTCTTCTATCACTTCTGATTCATCAATAAAAATGGCATTCTCATAATTAAATTTTTCAGCATACTCCGTCCAGTTATACGAACCTGTTACAAGGAGTTTGCCATCAAATATCGCAAATGTATTGTTCATAGATCCCCCAATATTTCCTTTAAGAAATTGCGGATCTAAACCTTCCTCCTTTAAAAACTCTAATACCTGGCAACGCTTTTTATCTTGCTTTTGATCAATTATAATTCTTATCTTTACTCCCCGCCCTTTTGCATTATATAACGCTTCTGCTATATCACCTGCCGTAAACGTAAAGGCTGCGATGTCTATTGTCTCTTCTGAAGAAATTATAGTTTTTATTATGGTATCTTTAATCGACCCTTTTGGTGAGAAAAGCACCTCTGTCTTTGCATACAATGTCTTTGAAACAAATAACGTGATAACAATACTGAGGCTCAACGAATACAGAAATGCAATTAGATCATTTTTTTTCATGAAAGTAGGTATCTTCATAATTTAATGTAGCACCAACAAATTAAAATACTATGGCTGAAATCTGACAGTTATTTTTGTACTATGTTAACAATTTACTAAATAATAAACAAATCAGAAAATTCAGTAAATGAAATTTGTACAATATTATATCGAAACAGACTTCCAACATATTAGCACAAGCCCTTTAAGTATAAGACATTAAACACTTTTCAGTATATGTCCGCAAACTGACAAATAATCTATACTTAAATTACACAACATCTTTTGAATATTAACTCGCTACGTGATTTAGGATTTTGGCACTAACTTTGCTAAATTGTGAATGATAAAATTAAATTCCATTTACGATACGATTAGCAAGATCAAATGGAAGTGCGGCTTCAAGAACTTTTGTCTTTACTGCCGCCGTATTATACTCTGCTTTCTCCAGAAAGACCTTTTTTCCAAAAGTATCGTAAATCATGTAAGAGGCCATTGGTATACCGTCTCGTGGCTGACCAACTGAACCTGGATTTATGTAGTATCGTTGGCCGGGATTCAAGGAAACATCGAATGATTCCAGTCTCTCCGCCGACGCTCTTTCAGCTAACATGAGCTTTTTATCAAGTTGGTCTTTTGGGATAAAGATAGAAGCAGAAACGTCTCTTTCTTGCTTTGTATATAAATATGCTGCTGGTTTGTGTGTGTGACCGGCAAAAGTTATCTTTGAATGCAGTAACCCGTAATTTAAAGTTGTTGAATTCATTACATATTTATAATCTTGAGGGCAAACAGAAGTACTGTGAACCAGCTCAATGCCGAATCTCCATAGCTTTTTTTTAAGCCATAGAGAATTAAGAAAACGAATGTTGTCCTCATGGATAACTTTCTTTGTCCAGTTTATAGAGATGCCTGCTGCATAAGCCATTACAGTATTCAGCTGGCCAATAACCCGTTGGTCATGGTTGCCTGCTATTATAACGGCCTTATTGCCAAGAGAATAAATATAGTCAATTATATTTTTTTTATCAGTATTATCTATGTCGGTTTTCTGAATATCTGTTTGTATTTCTTTTTTCAACAAAGATTCACCGTTCTTTAAAAATCTGACTATAGCGCAACATTCATTGGGGTTTACTCCGTAACCGACAATGTCGCCAAGAATCAAAACTCTGTCTATTTCTTCACTGTTATTATGAAGATCCAGAAAAACAGACGCCAGGGCTTCAAGATTACTGTGAATATCTGAAATGATTAAGAATCGCATCTTATAACTTATTATTAAATTCCTTTTACTATGCGGTCGGCAAGATCAAATGGGAGTCCGGCTTTAAGGACTTTTTTCTTTACTGCCTCTGTGTTATACGCTGCTTTCTTTAAGGAAACTTGTTTCGCGAGAGTATCATAAATCATGTAAGAAGCTTTGGGAGTACCGTCTCGTGGCTGGCCGACTGAACCGGGGTTTATGTAGTACCGTTGGTCCGGCTTCAATGAGACGTTAAATTCTTCCAACCTCTCCATTGATTCCCTTTCAACCAGCATAAGCCTGTTATCGAATTGGTCTGCCGGGATAAAGACAGATGCAGAAATATTTCTTTTTTCTTTTGTATATAAATATGCCGCCGGTTTGTGTGTGTGACCGGCAAAGGTTATGCTTGAATACAGCAATTCATATTTTAGAGTTGCCGCATTCTTTAAATATAAGTAGCCCTGGGGGTAATCTGGTATGCTGTGAACTAATTCAATGCCAAATCTCCTTAGCTTTTCCCTAAGCCACAGGGAGTTTAGAAAACGAGCGTTAGCCTTCTGGAGAACTTTAGTCGTCCACCTTGCGGCGTTGGCTGCTGAAGCGGCCATTGTACTACATAGCGAAGGCTGGCCAATCACCTCTCTGTCGTGGTTACCTGCTATTACGTTAGCCTTTTTGCCCAGAGAGAAAATGCAGTCGGTAATGTTTTTTTTGTCAGTATCGCTAATGTCAATTTTCTGAATAATTGCTTGTATTTCATTTTTCAAAGATGATTTACCGCTCTTTAAAAATCTTACAATAGTGCAGCATTCATTGGGGTTTGCACCGTAACCGACAATGTCGCCAGGTATCAAAACTCTATCTATTTTATAGTTATTTTTATGAAGGTCTGAAAAAACAGAGACCAGCGCTTCAAGGTTGCTGTGAATGTCTGAAATAATTAAGAATCTCATTTTTACCTCATACAATGTTTTCTAACAATTGTTTTAGTTGTTTTGCCGTGGAAACCCTGTTGGCAGGATCTTCCTCCAATGTTAACATTACGATATCTTCCAGTTTTTGAGGTACCGATTTATTAAGATTTATTGGAGGGAGTTTTGTTTCGCTCCATTTTTGGCCGGTTAGAATTTCATAAAGGATAGCGCCTAATGAATATATATCTGCCTTGCCATCTATGGATAAGAAAAATGCCGTTGCTTCCAAAGGAACATTTTCAGGCGTATTTCTCAGATGTTCCAGCAATGAAAGTTGTTCAGGAGAAGCATAATCCATACTAATACCTTTTAAAACACCTGATTTTCTTATTGCAAGCTCATAATCGATTAAATAAACCGTGCATGTATCCGGATCCAACATCAGATGACCGGGTTTCAGATCACAGTGAAGGAAATCCTTTGAATGTAAATAATCCAGAGGATCACAAGCACTTATAAAGCATTTAATAATATTCTCTATCTGGCCCTGGAAATCCTGAACTGTTTTTTCCTTGAAGTAACCGACTAGATCTGTACTGCTCATATGGTCGAGAACAATAAAGTGTTGTTTTAATACAACCTTATTGTCCTTAAACAAGGTCTCATGGCCATAATCATAAGCCTTGGGAATCTGCTTGTTGTCTAGTTGCTGTAAAATGGAAAATTCATCTTCAAAGCTCAGATGAGGACAATATTTTATACCTAAAGATTTTATGCCAAGAGAATCTACATTTTCTAATATTGCATAATTTGACTTATGCATATCAGCGACTGTTTTGAATGAACCAAATGTGTAGTTCTTTATATTATACATAACGTTGATTTCGGTTTTGTCTGTGTCTGTAATTACAATATCGCTTAATAAGTTGCAAGTATTAAAAATATAAGCGCTAAATTTCCGTTAATGGAATGAGATAGATAAACAAATAAATTTGTAATTATTAGTGGTGCTGTTTCTCAAAAGGAGGTGATGTTGATGGTTCACGTTTAGTCTGTTTGTGTAACAAGTTGAATCTTATCAAAAATCTAATTTGATGTAAAATAGTTTTTTGATAAGTGTATAGAGGTATTCAAAGTGTAGTCGATAAAGTAGATTTTCGTAACTATAGTATATTTTTTAATTAACATAAGCGCCTGCCTATTATAAAATCAGTACAGTAAAAGTTGGGTTCTGGTTTAAATATAAAAGGAGGAGAGAATATGGGGATTTTTTTAAAAGGAGGGGGAATATGGAATCGCTGTTTAGTAAATATAGTAGTAAATTAAAATGGTTGAATGTGGTATATTTCATAACGTGCGTGTTAGGCTTGGTCTATTTTGGGTCTAAGATTGTGTTTGCCGGTGACCCAAGTGGTACAGTAGACTATGGCGCCGATGGCAGCATTGAGCGTCTTGGATATTCTATTAATTTCACATGGACTCTTGTTGCAGCATTCCTGGTGTTTTCGATGCAGGCAGGTTTTGCAATGCTTGGCGGATTCTTACAAGCCAAAAATATGCTGGGTTATATGGCGCACTGTTTTGCAGATGGTACCATAGGTGCAGTTGTGTTTTGGATACTTGGTTTTGCCCTTATGTTTGGAGGTTCTGGATCTGCACCCGGCCTGGAATCCGGTAATTTATTTATCGGGTACAGTGGGTTTTTTCTTGCAGGTGGCAGTTATGATGTTCAAACTATCATGCTTTGGCTTTTCCAGATGGTATTTTGTACCAAGGCAGTCACTATTATTGCAGGATCTGTAGCTGAACGTATGAAGTTTGCTCCTTATTTGATTTACAGCTTTATTGTATGTGGTATAATCTACCCCATATACGGACACTGGATGTGGGGTGGCGGCTGGTTAAGCACTTTACCTTTTGGCGCAGGTTGTGTAGATTTTGCCGGATCTGCAGTTGTTCATACCATCGGTGGAATGCTCGCCCTGGTAGGAGCATATGTACTAGGACCAAGAAAGAACAAATACAATCCGGATGGTACGTCTAATGCTATTCCAGGTCATAATCTCACACTGGTAGTTGTCGGCACCTTGATTCTGGCATTTGGTTGGTTCGGTTTCAATGCGGGAAGCACACTCGGCGCTACAGATCTCAGGATTTCTGTCGTAGCCACTAATACGTTCCTGGCAGCAGCCGCTGGTGCGACCGGTGTAATCTTTATGTCGTACATCATTTTTGGGTTCACAGATATAGGCCTTGCTTGTAACGGTGCACTTGCCGGGTTGGTCGCCATAACTGCCCCTTGTGCCTACGTGGCTCCATGGGCTGCCATAGCAATAGGAGTGATAGCAGGGGCTGTTATGTGGGGTACAGTAATCTTCGTTGAAACGAAACTGAAGATTGACGATCCCCTTGG
>MHZA01000131.1:2813-22610 GCA_001828595.1 Planctomycetes bacterium RIFCSPLOWO2_12_FULL_40_19 | reverse complement strand
TGGATATGGTTAAGAGAATAGAGGTTCAGAGTATGTTCCATAGTATGATTGAATCCGGCGCTATAATACATGCATTTGTAGGCGAAGAGAGGCCTCCGGCCTCCAGTATTATGAAACTGGTTAAACGGACTTTTGAAAATACACAGGCGGCACAGCTAACCATATCGCCTGAGTTCACTATTTGTAACCAGTGTAACCGTGTTATTCAAAGATTGGTGGATGTGTGCGCTTACTGTGATTCATCTAATATTTATGGAATAAGAAGGCGCGCATCACAAACCCGAATCAACAACTGGGACAGAACTAAGATGCATGAGTTAGTTGACAGGCACAAAGATAATTTTAAGGGTTCAAATAAAGGTTGTAAATAGCAACTGAAAGGAGCTAAATTCTGTCGATAACGATAAAGGGTTTTATAGAGAGTAGTTTAATAGAGTGGGAAGGGAATATTGTTGCTATTCTCTTCCTTCCTCATTGTAATTTGAGATGCCCATATTGTCATGCTACCCATTTGGTCAAGAAACCTAACGAGCTTGAGAGTATTCCGTTAGAGGTTGTAGAGAGAAGGATTGAAAAAAATAAGAGTTGGCTGGATGGTGTTGTTATTACTGGCGGAGAGCCGACGCTCCATGATGAAGTGGATTTGTTGATAAAAACCTTCAAAGATATGGGTTTAAAGGTCAGGATAGATTCGAATGGCACAAACCCTGATAAATTGGAGGATTTGATACAAAGTGAGTTGATTGACTGTGTGGCTATGGATATAAAAGCGCCTTTAAGAGAAGGGAAGTACGATGCGGCAAGTGGGGCATTGTGCAATTTGTCAGATATCGAAAGAAGTATAAAATTAATAATGGATAGTGGAATAGAATACGAATTTCGCACCACTGTCTGCCCCGCTTTTTTAGATAAGCCGGACATTGTCGAAATTGCGCAAAGCATAGCTGGAGCAATGAGATATACTTTGCAGACATTCAGGCCGACTAATTGTCTGGACAGTAAGATGTTTGATGTTGTTCCTTATAAAGAAGAAGAAATGAAAGATATTGCTGAGAGTGCTCGGCGGTTTGTCGAAAACTGTTACGTTAGAGGTGAAGAAATGAAGGCCTTGAGCTGTAATTGGTAACTCTTCGAATATTTTGGTCCCATTTGTGTCTGAAGGAGGTGATATAATATGGCGGTAAAAAAAGCTACAAAGAAGAGCACAGCTAAGAAAGCATGTGGTACAAAGAAGAACGCTACGGTAAAGAAGAAGGCCGTAGCAAAGAAAAAATAAGGTTTGCTCAGGCCTGTTGATTAAGACCTGGGTGTAGTTGGTTTTACGAATGTTACTAGCTAAAGGCGTTAAGAGTATGTAAATGCACAGTATTTTGATCTATATTTTACGGGACCGAATATTTTGAGAGAGTTTAATGGGGCGCCTCCGTAATGGGGGCGCTCTTTTTTTATAGGGGTGTAGTTAGTTATGCTGCTAAAAAAATTGGACTTATTTGGCTTTAAATCATTTTCAGACAGGACAAGTTTTGAGTTTGAAAGAGGCATTAACGGCATCGTTGGCCCTAATGGATGTGGCAAGAGTAATGTTGTAGACGCTTTTAAGTGGATACTAGGGGAGCAAAGCGCGAAATCATTAAGGGGCAGCGAAATGCTGGATGTCGTATTTAACGGTACCAACGCACGACCCGCTATGGGATATGCGGAAGCCTCGCTGACTTTTCTGAATGACAGAGATTTATTGCCGGTAGAATATGATGAGGTGTGCATTACAAGACGTCTTTATACCGCAGGAGAATCCGAGTATTTAATTAATAAGCAGCCTTGTCGCCTAAAGGATATTAAGGAACTGTTTTTAGGTACTGGAGTAGGGGGTGGGTGTTACTCACTTATTGAACAGGGAAAGGTAGATACGCTGCTGCAGGCCAATGCACAGGAAAGGCGTTTTGTTTTTGAAGAAGCTGCAGGTATCAGCAAATACAAAACTAAGAAAAGAGAAACTATGTTAAAGCTGGAAAAGGTTGAACAAAATCTTCTCCGCTTAAACGATATAATCGAAGAGGTGCAGAAACAACTTCGTTCTATAAAACTTCAAGCGGCGAAGGCTCACAAATATAAAGAGCGTATAACCAGATTGAAGGAATTAAGGATAAAGCTCTCTTTGAAGAAATATAAAATGTTTAAGGATGAAAAAGCAATTGCTCAGGAACAGATACAGCAGGCGGAGCATCGGTGCCAGGAGACGCTTTCTAACATTAAAAATATGGAGGCTGAAAGAGACAGTGTGCAAATTAATATTAACGAACTCGCCTCCAGTCTCGAACAGTCTCAGATAAATATGACAAATCTGAATGCGAAGATTGCAAGTACACACGATAGGATAGGATTTAACCACAAGACCATAGAGGATCTGAATATTCAAAGTGACAAATACGAGAAATATATTAATGTACTTAAAAATAAAATAGAAGAAGCAGAGGGTGGTATTTGTGATTTGAGTCAGGATTTAGAGAAAATACAGAAAGATTTATCAGAAGGAAATAGTAATTTGTCAATTAATGAAACGGAGTTAAAGCAGTATTTATATGAGTGTGACGCCCTCCAGCAGCAGATAGAAGAGAATAAAAAACAGGTAATAGATATGCTGCATAAAGGTTCCAGTCTTCAAAACGAGATAGGCAGTTTAAGTGCGGAGAGAGATACAATTGGCAACAGGAGGAACAAATTGCTAAAACGTCAGGAAGAGATATCATCAGAACTGGAACGTATAGAATATGAAAAGCAGGGTCTTGCGGAGCAAAGAGACAAATTATTAGGCAAGATCGAAAACCTTGAGGCCTGTTTGTCAGGGACTAACGAAAAAATAAAGGTTTTAAATGCCGGGATTCAATCTGTTGACAATGATATAAACAACCAACAACAATTGAAGAGTCGTAAGGAATCTCGTCTTGAAACCCTGGAAGACCTGGAGAAGCGTTTCGAAGGTGTGAGTTCTGGTGTGCAGGCTGTCTTGGAAGAATCCAAAAAGGATAATGGATTAATAAGCGGGATTCATGGAATGGTTGCTGATTTGATAAAGGTGGATGCCGCTTACGTATTTGCTATTGAGGCTGTTTTGGGTGATAGAGCACAAATAATCGTTGTTGATTCTATAAAGGAAATAATTCGTGCATTTGACTTTTTAAAAGAGCATGACAAGGGTTATGTCAGATTCCTCCCGCTCGAAGATATAAGGGTGGAGATATCTGAGACATCAATTGATTTAAATATTCCAGGCATTGTAGGAAGGGCAGTTGATTTGATAAAAAGCAAAGATGGCTTCAGTTCTTTTGTAGAATATATTTTTAAAGATACAATTGTTGTTGAGGATTTTGATACTGCACTGCGGCTTTCCGGCAATAGCAGTGGAGTAAAATGGTTTGTAACATTAAATGGAGAAGTAGTTGAGCCTGGCGGAACAATTCTTGTTGGTAAGGGCAACATGCAAATTGGGCTTATTTCCAGGAAGACTGAGCTGGAAAATATCAAACTGGAGCTTACAAGGATTGAAGAGGAAATTAAGGCATATGCAGACAGAAAGAGAATTAAGGGGAACGAGGTTGAAGATCTTGTTTGTAAAGCCGATGAGTTTAAAAGAGAGATAGATGCAGAGAATGTTGTTAAGGTGTCAAAGGAAAACAACCTTCAGAAAGAAGAGTTTAAGGTTGTTGAGCTTAGTGATGAAATTGACGTTAATGAGAGTGAAATCAATGAAATAAACGAACACATTGAAAATATAAACCTAAGAGAAAGGAAGCTTAGTAACGAGATAGCTATATTAAATGATCAGCGTAAAGTCCTGGAATACCATGTTGTGGTTTCAGACAATGAAAAGATACAAAAGGAAGCCAGTAGAGCAAATATACAGAATGAAATCACCGAACTTAAGGTTGCTATGGCACAAAAGGAAGAAAGAAAGGACAATATTAATACTTCTATTGGGAAATTAAAGAGGGAACTTCAGGGCAACAAGGAAGACCTTACATCAACTTATAGCGAGATTAAAAGTTGCCAGGAGAAGACTGTTGAAAGTGAGAAGGGAATAACAGATCTGAACAAGCTGCTTGAAGAGCTACAGGCAGAAAAGATTTCGCTGGAGAAAGATATCGTAAGCCTGAAAGAAAAGCAAAGTATTTGTAACGTGCAGTTAACTGAAACAAGCAGGCAAATAGATGAGTATAACGGAGAATATAAAACCCATGAGCAGGTAATAAATAATCTGCGGTTGAAGGAGAATGAATTTAAGATAAAAATAGCAGATTTAGAAGAAAGAATTCGTGATGACTATAAGGTTGAACTATCTGAATTCACTTTAGAGCATGGAGAGGAAGATAACGAGTTAATAGACTGGGAAAGTGTTCCCCTGGAAATTGATGAGTTAAAAGGAAAGATAGACAGGATGGGTAACGTTAATTTAGAAGCCATTAATGAGCAGACAGAGCTCGAAGCAAGAGAGGTGCATCTTATGGGCCAGATGGAAGACCTGCAAAAGGCTGAGAAGGCCTTAAAGGACATCATAAATAAGATAAACATTACAAGTCGGGAACTGTTTGAGAAGACATTTAATGAAGTAAGAATCCATTTCCATGAGTTATTTCGCAAACTGTTTGGCGGAGGCAGGGCAGATATTATCCTGGAAGAGGGTGTTGATATTTTAGATGCCGGCATTGACATAGTTGCTCAGCCTCCCGGGAAAGAACTCAAATCAATTATGCTTTTCTCTGGTGGTGAAAAGGTGATGACTACTATTGCGCTGTTATTTGCCATATTTCAATCCAAACCGAGTCCATTCTGTATACTTGATGAGGTTGATGCCGCCTTGGACGAAAACAATATTAACCGCTTTATTCAAATACTTAAGGAATTTGCAAAATATTCTCAATTTGTTATTATAACGCACAGTAAGCAAACTATGAGTATTGCAGATGTCCTTTACGGAGTTACTATGGAGGAAGCGGGAGTATCAAAGAAGATTTCTGTCAAATTTGAAGAGGCGGCGAGACAGGTTGCATAAGCAACACCATTTAAAGCATTTTTCCAGCCCCCCTGCCATTCTACTGGCAGGTAATCCATCATCCCCTTATCATTTCCTGTATAGAGGGGTTTTGTGCTCTTTCCACCACTACTTCCCATGCACAACAAGTGGTGGTAGGGGCGAACTGCTGTTCGCTCCTGCTTTAGCCTTGATGATGCAAGATTGAGAGACGTCTGCTTACGATAGGAGGAGCTTCTTATTGGCGATTTTAGTCTGCCCGAAGGGCATTAAATCCCTTTGGAGGGAAGGAAAGTGCGCCCTGAAGGAATCGAACCTTCGACCCACTGATTAAGAGTCAGTTGCTCTGCCGGCTGAGCTAAGGGCGCATTGCACTTTAATAGATTGGTCTCTAAGGTGACAATTTTCAGTCAAAAAAAGCAAGAAATTGTCACGAATATCTAACGCTGAATAACTAATATGAATAGTTTTGTAATCAATTTAAAATTAACAACTTACTATACATCCCTGCCCGACCCTTCCCTGCCAGTATGATGCCCGCCCGGATGAATCCGTTCGCCAGCCCGACAAATCCGTTCTGGCGGGGACGGGTCGTGCTGGCGAATGGCATGAGCTAAACTCAGCTTTGCAGACGGGGGGGGACAACATGTTGGTAGTTTAGGCGCTTTAAGCGCCTAAATTGAACACATGGCACGCCCGGCAGGACTCGAACCTGCAACCATTGGATTCGAAGTCCACTACTCTATCCAATTGAGCTACGGGCGCATTATTTTTGACTCAATATACTTACTTGAGCATTTTTTGTCAACTCATATATTAACTTTGAACGACCTGCCCACCTCGTAAGGGGGGATGGGGGTTGTTTTAAGAAATACTTAATCTAACATTCTCATGATTTTGTTTGAATTGTTTATACGCTTGTTGATCAAAATAATTATTGCAATGCCTTTGGTTGGGTCTGTCCGACACGTTTTGTGGAGCGAAGTGAACTAATTTATAACTTGAACAATTTTACTTCAACAATTATTATATGAAAATATATGAAGTGGTATGCAATACATACACGTTCCAGGCATGAAAAGCAGGTGGATTTGTTTTTAAGAGAAAGAGGGATAGAGACATTTCTTCCCCTTATCCATACACTCAGCAGAAGGAGGGACAGGAAGAAGTATGTTGATATACCACTATTCCCTGGATACCTGTTTGTTTGTACAGAGAAAGAGCGCCTGTATGATGTTAAATATACGAGAGGAGTGACAAGGATAATTGGTACTGATACGGACGCGCCAACACCTATACCGGATAAGCAGATTCTGGATATAAAGTCGATTATGGAAAGCGACGTTAAACTCGACCCGTTTCCATATCTTAAGAAGGGTAGAACAGTAAGAGTAAAGTCGGGGCCACTTAAGGGGTTAGAAGGAATCCTTGTTGAAAGAAAGGGTCATTACAAGCTTGTGATACGTATTGATCTTCTACAAAAAGGCGCTGCTGCCGAGGTATATATTTCTGATATAGAACCAATTTAGCGTCTTCTGACTGAATAATTGAGTTTCTTTAGATAATCAGTAGATAGATAGTAGAACAAACTACCAATGTTTACCACACATGCTTAATATAATGTGAAATCTTTTCATCCAGGCTAAAATGATTAACCTATTTCACCTTGTACAAGTAAGTTAGTGATGGCAATACTGACTAAAGATCAGATTACTCAGTAAATTCTAAACTCAGCATTATCTAATGACAGTGAGTTGATTTTATAAAGAGAAACTTCTATAAATGAAATTATTAGTAACAGGTGCTGCGGGTTTCATAGGTTATCATCTATCCAGGCGCTTACTTGAGCAAGGTAATTGTGTGGTGGGGATTGACAACCTTAACGCATATTATGATATTAATCTGAAGAAAGCCAGATTACGTAAACTAGAAGGAGATTCAGGCTTTACCTTCTGTAAATTGGATTTGGTTGATAGAGAAGGAGTTGAAAAGATATTTGCAGAAAATAAGTTTGATTATGTTGTAAATATGGCGGCACAAGCAGGTGTAAGGTATTCACTGACAAATCCTCATGCCTATATAGATTGTAACATTGTAGGGTTTCTAAATATACTGGAAGGGTGCAGACACAATGATATTAAGCATCTGGTCTTTGCTTCTTCAAGTTCTGTTTACGGGGCTAACACAAGGATGCCGTTTTCGGTGCATCATAATGTAGACCATCCCATATCCCTTTATGCCGCGACAAAGAAAGCAAATGAACTTATGGCCCATACTTATTCAAGTTTATTCAAATTGCCGTGTACGGGACTCAGATTTTTTACGGTCTATGGCCCACTGGGGCGTCCGGATATGGCTTTATTTCTATTTACCAAGGCAATATTGGAAGGCAAACCAATAGATGTGTTTAATCATGGCAAGATGAAAAGAGATTTTACATATGTGGATGATATTGCTGAAGGCATAGTCAGGTTGATTGATAAGATTCCTGAACCGGATTCCAGTTGGAATGGTAATAATCCTGATGCTGCATCAAGTTATGCTCCGTATAAATTATACAATATTGGAAATAACAATCCTGTTGAGCTTATGAAGTTTATTGAGGTTTTAGAGGATTGCCTGGGAAGAAAAGCCAGGAAGAATTTTTTGCCAATGCAACCGGGTGATATACTTGAGACATATGCGGATGTGGATGATCTTGCTAAGGATGTAGGCTTTAAGCCAAGTACACCGATTGAGGAAGGAATCAAGAAATTTGTGAAGTGGTATCGTGAGTATTACGGCTAAGGCGTAGTTTGTTAAACCCAGTTTTTCCTTAAATTGACAGTATTAAAAATCAGACCAAGGATTATTGACAAGAAAAGAGCGTTAGCCGGAATGTGCAGGTTAAAGTCTGCTAAACTGTGACTGAGTATGGCAAATACACCACAAACTCCACCCAGTGTAATCCCTTTAGCGTAAGGATCCCTTCTTTCAATCCATCTTAACAGGATTTTCCGAAGGAATAAAACAATGCCAGCCAGTACAATTAGAAACCCTATGAGACCAAGGTCTGAAAGGAGTTCAAGGTAGTCATTATGTGCATGTTCATAAAAAAAACGATCATCTAACGTTTTATATTTTCTGTAAATATACTGAAAGGTGCCGAACCCTGTTCCAAAAATGGGAAAGTCACTAAACATATTAAGAGTATCCACGTAAAGATTAATTCTAGTTGCAGTTGGTGAAGAGGGATCTGATAGCCTGTCCAAAATGGTGTCGTGACCAATCCATATCAAGACTGAGAAAGCTATCAAAACTGTTAAGACAAATGAGGATATTTTTAAACCTTTGTTATTACCAGTTGCTAATCTGCTGATAGCAACAATTATAAAGAAAACTGCTATGGAAAAAAGGAAAGCCAGGATTCCACCGCGTGATAAAGAGAAAAACAGAGCTAGAATCATAATCACAATAGCAAATACCAGCAAAAGATTAGCAAAAAGATGAGATTGGAAATCTGCTGCTTTGAAATACCGATTCCGGGACGAAAAAAGGCTTCTGAATCTGGAAATTAGCAAGCCAAGAGACAGGGGTATCACCATACAAATATAACCAGCAAAATGGTTTCGATTTATATAAGGGCCAAAGGGAAATTCACTATCGGACTCGACCAACCAGTATGTCTTAGTTGTTCCAGTAAGTTTTTGCATGATTCCCAATAAGGAAATAGAAAACCCCAGGCTTACTATTACAACGATGATACGATTGATTCTTATATCGGGAGTATTCGTTATAATTAGAAACATACCAATAAATATCAGGATGCTGAATAATTCCTTTTTTGAAGCATACGGATAAATGCTGATTGGCATCCAATTAGAATTAAAAACCGGTTTCTTTTGTATTGAAGATTTGTTGCTATAATCTTCTGATTTATTATTAGCTATTTCTGATACGGAGGAAGGCGAATGCTCAAAGCCTGCAGGAAATTGTTCCGATAACGAAGGCGCTATATCTGGCCATTCAGGTAATGTGTTTCTATATAAATCATACGTATTAGAGCTTACTACTTTTAGAAAACCCGGTGATAATGGTATAAGTTGGAACACTATCAACCCGATAAATAAGATAATTGGTATATTAAGTGGAGTTTTTGTAAGTCCGAATCTATTAATTACAAACGATGATTGATAATTATTTGATTGTGGCTTTAATGTAGTTGAGTTTTTTTTGATTTTAATAAAGATTAATTTGATTATGCATATTATTACCAAAAAGCAAATTATGAGTCCCATTGTGGTATAAGACCATGGGAGAACAGTACCCATAGCCAAAGGTGTAAAAACAATTAAGAGAATTATTCCGTATTCTATTATTCGATCAAATACAATCAACATGCTTCTTTCCACATTCTTGTTTTATCTGAAAGTTGGTATGTCACAAATTAAGTGTTCTTAATTATTCTTTCTTATGGCTTCACCCAATAAATCAATGGCTTCTTTGTGGTTGGGGTTTAAACTGATTATTGATTCATACTCTTCCATGGCCAAGTCGGATTGCCCGTTTGATTTATATATTTTAGCCAATTCTAAATGTGCATCTATATGTTTTGGGTTTAATTTCACTACTGCCTTAAAATCCTGTAATGCTAATCTTTGTTGCTTCAATCTATTATAGATTTCACCTGAGCAATAAAGGGCTTTGTAGTTATTTGTGTCTTCTTTAATAATATTATTCAAAAGGTTCCTTATTTCTGGTAGATTTTCCCAGAACAGAGCGCCGCCTCCATAAATAATGCCATTTAATACATTTACCGCTTCGTTGTAATTCCCTTTAATAAAATAACATTTAGCCATCATAATCTTATTGCCCGCAGCAATATATTTACCTATTGCATTATCAAGATCACATTTAATCAATGCCAGATCCGCTAAACTGTTGTATGCTGAAATGTTGAATGCTGCATCTGGTATAAGTGGTTTAAGTAAAATGGCTTTATTCCATTCTATTTGAGCTCTCTCAAGAAAAGAATGAATGCTTATGTTATTAATAAATTGGTTATCATAGTATTGAAGGCTTTTATTCATTTCATCGCATCTAACAGGGCTTTCTAAATTAATTTCACTCTTTACAAGATTTATGCACCATCTTGCATAAAGACTATGAACAAAATAATCTGATTCTTGTAAAATAATTGCCTTCTCAAAACAGTTTATGGCCTCATTCGTTTCTCCATTGAGCCCAATATGCCATGCATAATGTGCCCAATGCCTTCCATCAGTAGGTTTAAATTTCAATGCTTTTTGAAAGGAATCTTTTGCTATGTCGTATAACTTATGCTTTTCATTTTCGCTTCTGACATTAGACATTTTATTAATGTAAGATTTACCAAGTTCAAAGATAACATCGGCATTTGAGGGAGAGATTCCAACACTTTTTCTCAAAAGGTAGATTTGTTTTTCAGGGATGAGCCTATTTTGCCTATTGTCATTCGAGATCCTTTGATACTCAAAGTAGCGCTTATGAGCTATATATTCTCTGATGATTGAAATGAATAAAAAGATTGAAATAATCAGGATCGAAGAAAGAACTAAAAACTCTGGAAGTAGATTAACACGTATTTTTGTCATTCGCACTTTGCAATAGAGATTTTCATGTATTCATACTTTCTTGTTTAAATTATGTAAAAGGATGCCATTGTGGCCTGACCGGGAGGTTCTAAGTATTATGTGTAGATATTTTTCCTTGAGATTCAGGGTTTTGAATGGTTTATTTTGCTCGGCATCTTACCTGCCCGAATAGGTACCCGTCCGAACGGCGTAGACGGGCGGGCAGGCGGGTCAATAATGTGGTCAAAGGTGTTGAGCAATTTTCGATAGGACTCATTAGATAAATGGTTTCATTTAATCGAAATTGAATTGCAGCGTTAAATATCTGATGAGGAAATTAAACATTTATTTCCTTCTTCTCCCTCTTTTCTCTCTTCCTCTTTTCTTTCGGAGGCTCAGCACCATAACCATAACCATATTTGTAATAATGGGAATAGTAATAGGAATAATAACCTCCTTTGGAAACATCCACTAAGTTCAAAATTATACCTAAAAGATCACTCTTACTGTTTTTGTATTGCAAGAGAGCCCTTCTGGTTAATTCTTTTGGTGTTTGTCCTGACTTGATTACAAACACAACACCGTCTACATTTCTTGATAGGACAACCGCATCAGTAACAGTCATTGTAGGAGGAGTATCGAAGATGATAATGTCAAACCTGTTACGTACATTATCGCAAAACTTTTCCATACTATGAGAACCTAATAACTCGGATGGATTTGGGGGTATTAGTCCGCATGTAATAATGTTAAGGTGTGGAATATTAACATGCTTAATAATAGATTCATAATCAATTTCTCCTATAAAATGATTACTTAATCCTGGTTTCAGATCAATGCCAAAAATCTTATGTTGTCTGGGCTTTCTAAAATCAGTATCCACAAGTAATGTCTTTTTGCCAGTTTGAGCAAATGCAATAGCAAGATTGGCAGCAATGAATGATTTGCCTTCTCCCTGTTTTGTGCTTGTAATTAACAGTGATTTATGTGGCGTATCGGTTGTGGACAACATTATACCTGTCCTGATATTTCGGATTGTTTCAGAAAAGACTGATTTTGGCGCTTCACTAGTCAATAGTTCTAAATTAGCATCTTTATTCTCCTTTGACTGTTTTGCTCTTTCAACCAGGCCCAGGAGTGTGACTCCCAAATAATTTTCTACGTCCTCAGTACTCTTTACTGTATTGTCAAGATAGTCTAAAAAGAATGCCAGGCCTATACCTAAGGCCAATCCAATCATTACTCCCTTCATGATTTGCGAATTTCTGCTTGCTCCAATGGGTGTCCGAGGTTCCATTGCAGGGTCGAGAATACTAACATTGCTTGTCTGCAGATCTCCGGCAATATTACTTTCCTTCATTCTCTTTAGCAGTATATCATAAAAAGCTCTTTCACTGTCCGCTTCCCTTTGTAATCTGCGGTAAACTGTTATCTTCCTATTGAGGTCAAATACGACCAGTGACTGTTCATTATATGCTTTTTCATAGCTTTCTTCACTTGCTAACAACACGTTATAATCTGTTTCAACCTTTGTAATCAAACTTAATGTCTCAAGTTTTATCCTGTTTTCTACTTCTTTTAACTGTAAATCTATATTGGCAATATTAGGATGCTTTTCCCCATATTTTTCTGATAACATAGTTTTGTTTGCCTGCAAATCTGCATATTTCGCCTTTAAGGTATTTATTGAACCATCTTTTACAATTTCCGGGATTAATTTAGTTAGAGTGGGGTCTTTAGAATATTGCTTTATCTGATCGGACAGAGCTTTCAGCTTTATCTTTTCTATTTTGATTTCTGTTAAATTTGATTTCAATCCTTCAAGCTTTTGTTCTATTATTCCAGCCGTTTCTCCAAGACCGACAATATTTTGCTTCTCTTTATATAAAATCAAAGCCTCTTCTGCCTCTTCCACCTTCAATTTTTTATCTACAAGTTGATCCTGGAGCCACTTAACAGCATCTTGTGATGCAGCAAACCTCAATTCCAAATGGGTCTCTAAAAATTTTTTAGCATGCATATTACACATTTTAGCCAGAGTTTCTGGATGAGTGCCTGTGAAACTTATTGAAATAATATCACTGTTCCCTGTCATTTGAACAGTTAACTTGGAAAGATAATTATTAATCAATGCGTCATCTACATCATATTTTACAGGAGTTTCAGGTTCTTGAGATTCTTTTCCAGGTTCTGGTTTCCTGACAGTTGGACTTGAATTCCCTCTTGTTAACTCTTTTATACTAAAAATATTAGCTTTTTTGACAGGATTAAACTCAGGGCTATCTTTGTAATCCATTGTACTTAGAACCTTTTGAGCAAGTGACCTACTCCGTAAGATTCTTTCATTGGTTGTAAAAGAAGAGCTATTATTGCCCTCAAATGAAAAAGCTTGAAATGTAAGTCCTTTTGGTGTGTTTTGCGTAATTATTACTTGTGTACTGGCTGTGTAATAAGGAATTTTTGTTAACTCTTTATACGTACTGTATGTACCCGAAATCACTAAAAAAGCGATAATTATCCACTTACGCCTCAGTACAGTCGTGAGATATTTTCTAATATCTAATTGTTTCGGTTGGATTTCACTTTCAGTCAACATAATTATTACAGTAAATTACTAGTATTTTGTACTAAAGTAGGGAATATATATGGTTTAAAAAATAGTTTCTGGCACAATAATAATGTCACCTGGTTTTACTATTATATCCTTGGATTTGTCGCCTTTTTTAACTTTTTTTAGATTAACCTTGAGAATACTCTTTACTCCGTTTTCTTCCCTTATGACTTTTGTCCGGCTAGGCCAGGCAATGTTTGTGAAACCACCGGCCTTGTTAACAACTTCAAACACAGTCATGTATTTACCTAATAGTGTCACAGCCCCCGGATTATTAACCTGTCCGGATACAATTACCTCTTTCTCACTATATTCTGCCATCTGTTGAGTATCGATGCTTACAGTAACTCTAGGATCATTTAAGAAACCATCTTTGAAGCGATTTTCCAGTAACTGTTCTGTCTCTTGTATTGTTAATCCAGTTACTTTTACATCTTCAAGAAGTGGAACCCAAATCTCTCCTTTTTCCGATATTCTTGAAGTGACACTCAAATCCGGTTCGCCACGTACCTGAATCTTCAACACATCTTTTTCTTCAACCAAATACTTTTGCTTTGTATATGCGCTTTGGACACCACTCGGTAATAACGGGTCCAGATAAGCATCTTTCATAACACTAGCATTAATATTTGAAGTCATAGCACCTTTCATCATTGGATTAGTACTTACATTACCTGCACTATTTATACCTACTCCACCCCTGTTTACAAATGAAGACAACCCATTGCACCCAACAAAGAAGACTATTAAAAGTAAAACTAATCTCTTCATCTTTTATTTCCCTCATCTTACCATAAACCTGGAGAAGGGTTACGCAAAGAACATTGCCAGGTTAATGGTAAGAACCTCTGTAAATTTTAAAGTGTTAGAAACGTGAAACTTATGATTGGGATTTGTACTACGCTATGGCTACGTGATAATTCACTTTAGCATACTTTGTAATTCCGATCAATTAATTTATGTCACTTGTTGATGACGATAGACAGTATCAACACCTAAATTTATGTCTAGGATATCGTTTCATTAAAATATTGACATTCCAGTAAATGGTAGTCGTCCACTTGGGCGGACGTAGAATCAGTGAGATAACGCAATCTAAAGGTTACGGCTAATTGTAGACATTTTAGTGAAACTCTATACTGGGAATTTCAATATCGTGCTTATTACACCTGTAAATAAAACCCTACCCGCCCGAACGCCCGCCTGTACCTATTCGGGCAGGTACCGTTCGGTACGGGCGGGAAGGGTAAATTCCTCTCTGCCTGTGCGTCGCACGCAGACAGGTGTCGGAGTTAAGGCTTTAGCCTTTTAATTTAATGCATTATGACCGTCAATATACATTAAAAAGTCCTCTAAAGCAATAGTAATTGGCAGTCTTAATTGCATCATTTAAAATGTCTACAATAATAATTTAAGGTGATTATAAGAAATGCGACTTAAAATATAATCTTTGAAAAGTTTTGGATCGTAATGATTGTCAGACAGGCTAATGGCTTGGCAGTTAAAATTAACGAGAATAGTGAAAAATGGGAAATTATGTTCATTTTATGATTGTAAAATCATATAGGGTTTGTATCTGATTCTAACCCGCCTGTACCTATTCGGGCAGGGCAGAGATATCCTTGTATTACAGGGAAAGACACAATTGCACTAGAGTCAGTGTATATCGATACTATCAGTGTGTGTATGCCTGAGGGGGATTATTTGGAAATACAAAAATGCTGTCGTAGGTTATAGGTGTAACTTGATGTGCTTTAAAAGTGAGAGCTTGAATTAAGTATGTAAGCAGATGATTTTTATATTGGCTTCAGTTTAAATTAAATGGAAGTTTTTTGAGCCAATAGGTTGTCTCAGAATCCGAAACCTAAACCGATATATGCTGTGTTGATTCGCTCGCTTTCTCGATCAAAATCTTCATTTGTATCTTTGTCTTTGTAAGAATAGCCTGCCTCAACTCGTGACCACTTGGTTATAGCATAATTAGCGTTTACAGCGAGAGTATATATATTGTCTTCTCTGTTTACACCGTTAAAATCAGTTTGGAAAAAACCGGCAGTAAAATCTGTGTAGAGTTTTTCTATAAACTTGCGAGAAATTGTAAAAGAACCGCCTGTGCTGAAATATGAATTGCTTTTAGCAGTAAATTCGGCTTCTCTTAAGTTTCTGTAAATATTTACATCTAATATCGTATTCCAAGGAAGTCGGGTTGTTACTCCACCTTCCATTATATATGAATTGTCATCAGAAGTATTCCATACCGCCGAGGTATTAGTGTCGTAACCTTGATGTTCATCTTTTTCGTACTCCCTATTTATGTAGCCAATATTGAAGTAGCCAGTTGTCTTTGCTGTGGCTTTCCAACTGAAACCTCCCATTAGGCTGTTAGTATGTGAATTGCTTAATGGATCGGTATTTATACCACCTTCAGGACGGTTCTTGTCATAATTTATCATAGAATATGTATACTGCGGGAATTTTATAGTTATCTTAGGAGTAAGTTCATAATAGAAATTTATAGAATAACTGTCTTGGTTTCTATTTGCTCTCTCCAGTTGCGTTTGAGAATAGTCTTGATCAAAGTTTACGTATGAAATTTCAATGTCAAGTTTTTTTAGAGAACGTATTATTTGAGACATCCTTAACCCTATGCCTGAAGTATTTGTGTCACGAGCATGTAGCTCATCTGTTTCAGATCCGGCTCCTACATTTGTATGCTGCCAGTTCTGACTTAGAGTCAAATCATATCCCTTCAAGACTTCAAATGTAACGGATCCTACAACATAGTGATTATCTTGGTTTTGGCTCGCATTATCATCATAGTTTATAAAATCAGATTGCCAGTTTAAGCCCAGATTCTTAACTTTACCGTACAGAAATCTTTCTCCTAAAGGTAAATCCAGCCTAACGCCAGGAGATGCAATGTTTATAATATCACTCTCTTTGTGTTCTGTTTGCCTGCTGGTGTTAGTGGTAATTGAATCCTGTCCTTCCATTTTCCTATGCGTTCCCGAAACCTTAAAGATGTTATCATCGTATTGTAATCTTTCGTGGAACGTTGGGTGTATTTTAAGAGAACCTAAGTGAAGATTACCACCTTTAAATGGATAGCGATTCATTTGTTGACGGTTCATTTGTGCACCATAACTACCATAGTCAAGGGCTGTTGCGTTGTTATTAGTTTCTGCATAGCAGGTGTGTACGAACATTAATGCTGTAACCACAGTTATCAGTTTCAGTAATGCCGTGCATAGTTTCTTCATTATGAATTTCCTTTTTTAATTGTGATAGTTATTGTTTTCGTTATAGTGTTATCATTATGCATTATTTAGTCTTTAAATCCAAAACGTATATCATCATTATCTCGCGGAACGAAAGGTGAAGCTGGCCTGTCTGTAGGCTGTTCAACATCATCCGGTGTATGCTGTAAACCTGTAGAACCATTACTTGTCGATCCCCCCGCCATATATACATCATGGAGAGTAGCCCCTGCATTGTATGCGGCATTGCCTACTGCCAAAGGATCACAACCGCAGTCAATTGCTGATGCTACCACTTCCTGTGCATCAAGGTCCATCTCAACAGCCGCAGTTGCTGTATTTACACAACAGTTGGTCTTTTTATCATCGGTTACATCTTTTACAATCTGACAAACCGCATCGGCAACCGATTCTCCTCCATCCAATTTGGATTGGATACTATTTTTCACTGCTGCTAAAGGGTCTGCCGCATAAGTACTTTTACTAAAAACTAATCCGCTCAAAAACAAAGTAACCAGAGCAAATAAAAATATTCTTTCTAGTCTGTAATTTTTCATGATTTATTCCTTTTCACGGGTTTAGGTGATTTTCGTTATTATTTTATATTACTGAAGAATTATATGAATAGGTCAAGAATTGTCAAGTAAATATTAGAGTAATTTTTAAAAAATATTTAACGCAAAGTGTGCGCAATTAGTATGCCAACGTCATATTCGGTCGTTTTGTTATTTTATGTGATCTGTAGATTGTATAATTCAGACAGCTTAATGTAGTCGAGAAAATCAATCATTGCCATAAGATAAACAAAATGGTATATATATGAAAAGTAGTGGTTTTAGCTGAAAAATCTCTGTTTATTCGGTTATATTTTGCACGAAAGTGTAACTGACACGGCGGAGCTGTGTAAAAATTTACCACATTACTTTATGAAAAAAGCTCTTATAACAGGAATTACCGGGCAAGATGGCTCTTATTTAGCTGAGTTGTTACTAGAAAAAGGTTATGAGGTGCACGGTATAATACGACGTGCCAGTACGTTTAATACAAGTCGAATTAATCATTTGTATACCGATCCTCATATCAATGGAGTTCGGCTATTTCTCCATTATGGTGATATTGCTGATTCTACTAATTTAATTAAATTATTGTACAATCTTCAACCGGACGAAATTTACCATTTAGCGGCACAAAGTCATGTCAGAGTAAGTTTTGATATACCTGAATATACTGCAGATGTAACTGCACTTGGTACAATAAGGATACTTGAAGCCATAAAAGAAGTTGGCATTAAGACCAAATTCTATCAAGCATCGAGCAGTGAGATGTTTGGAAAGGTTCAATCAATTCCACAGAGTGAAGTAACTCCGTTTTATCCACGAAGCCCATATGCGTTTTCTAAAGTGATGGCATATTGGGCAGCTATCAATTATAGAGAAAGTTACAAAATGTTTGCCTGTAATGGAATTCTTTTTAATCACGAGTCTCCTCGCAGAGGAGAGACATTCGTTACCAGAAAAATTACTCGATCGGTTGCAAGAATTAAGGCTGGTATGGAAAAGAAACTGTACTTAGGGAATCTGGATGCCAAGCGAGATTGGGGCTATGCTAAAGAATACGTAGAAGCGATGTGGCTGATGCTTCAACAAGAAGAACCGGACGATTTTGTTATTGCAACAGGCAAGACCTATAGTGTAAAAGATTTTCTTGAAGCAGCGTTCTCTTATGTTGATTTGGACTGGGGGAAATTTGTAGAGATTGATCCTAAATATTTACGGCCGACTGAAGTAGACTTTCTGTGTGGAGATGCTACGAAAGCAAAAAAAGTTTTAGGCTGGGAATCAAAAACATCTTTTGTGGATCTGGTTAAATTGATGGTTGATGCGGATATTAAAGAGCTTCATGCACATAAATGACTTTACAGTTTAGAATTTGCGAGTGGATATAAATGGATTTCTGGTCGGACAAAAGAGTTTTGGTGACAGGAGGAGCAGGTTTTCTTGGGTCGTTTGTAGTTGAAAGGCTAAACGACCGGAACTGTAAGAATATATTTATTCCCAGGAGTCAGGACTATAATCTTGTAGATATGGAGGATGTTAAAAGGGTTTACAAAGATGCTGACCCGGATATAGTTATCCATTTGGCTGCAAGTGTAGGTGGAATTGGGGTGAACATGGAAAACCCCGGTAAATTCTTTTATGATAATCTTATGATGGGCGCTCAGATGATGGAGCAGGGAAGATTATCTGGTATTGAAAAGTTTGTTGCGCTGGCCACCATCTGTTCATATCCCAAATTCACTCCGGTGCCATTCAAAGAAGAAGAACTTTGGAACGGTTACCCGGAAGAGACAAATGCGCCTTATGGATTGGCCAAAAAGATGCTTCTTGTTCAATCACAAGCTTATCGTAAGCAGTATGGTTTTAATTCCTGTTGCCTTTTTCCTGTTAATCTTTATGGCCCCGGGGATAATTTTGATCCTGAATCATCTCATGTAATACCCGCTCTCATAAAAAAGTGTATAGATGCAGTAACAAACAATGAGTCCGGAATTACAGTATGGGGTACAGGCAACCCTTCCAGAGAATTTCTTTATGTTGAGGATGCGGCAGAGGCAATTATACTTGCTGCAGAACGATATGACAAATCAGATCCCATAAACATAGGCGCAGGTTTTGAAATTACGATAAAGGATTTAATTGAATTGATTATAAAATTAACCGGATTCAAAGGGGAAATTGCTTGGGATACCTCCAAACCAGACGGCCAGCCGCGAAGGATGCTGGATACATCAAAAGCGGAAGAGGCGTTTGGGTTTAAGGCAAAGACGTCATTCAAAGAAGGCTTGAAAAAGACGATAGAGTGGTATAAGGAAAGAAAAGAGAAATTAAATCAATTGTCAAATAAAAACCACTGAAAATCAACTGTTGAATATGGCTGGTATTCTCAATTTCTTCCGTGTATTCCGAGGATAAGTAATTTTTGTTTGTAATTAGCGAGCATCAAGTAACAGGTACACAATTCTCAGCATCAAATACTAATAACTTGAATGTATGAATAACACACAGGACACTCAAGATTGGACATACATAATCAAACCTGTTTCAGGCTGGTTTGACATACACCTTTCTGCTCTTTGGCGCTATCGGGATTTGGTATTTCTCTTTGTTAGAAGAGACTTTGTGGCTGTTTACAAGCAAACCATTCTTGGCCCACTCTGGTATTTGTTGCAGCCGCTTGCTACGGCCTTGGTTTATACTATAATCTTTGACAAAGTTGCTAAGTTACCCACTGACGGACTTCCCCCGATGATTT
>MHZA01000131.1:0-2793 GCA_001828595.1 Planctomycetes bacterium RIFCSPLOWO2_12_FULL_40_19 | reverse complement strand
GATTTTCTATATGTCTGGAATTGTGACATGGAGATATTTTTCCGACTGCCTGACAAAAACCTCCAACACTTTTGTCGGTAACGCCGATATCTTTGGCAAGGTCTGGTTTCCCCGGCTTGCGGCTCCCATTTCAGTAGTTATAAGCAACCTCATCACCTTTGGTATTCAGTTCCTGCTGTTCCTTGGGTTTTGGGTATTCTTTATTATGAAGGGAACGGCTATTTCCCCAAAACCACTTATCCTGCTTCTGCCCCTGCTCATCATCCAGATGGCAGTTCTTGGCCTTGGCTTAGGCATTATTGTATCCTCATTGACCACAAAATACCGTGACCTGGTTCAACTGGTTGGCTTTGGGGTGCAATTATGGATGTACGCTACTCCCATAGTTTACCCAACCTCTCTGGTTCCTGAAAAATGGCAATGGGTCATAGCCATAAACCCTATGACTCCTATCATCGAGGCATTTCGTTATTCCTTCCTTGGCTCTGGAACGATACATTTTTGGCAGATGGGATTGAGCCTGGGTACAACCATCATCATTCTCTTTATCGGCATCATACTTTTCAGCAGGATTGAGAAGAGTTTTATGGATACGGTTTGAGGCACGGAATACCTGTCTTCCGTGTGACCTTGACTCAAACTTCAGTTTATTAATTATGTTTGAAACAGGTGTAATTCTTGTAACTGGTGCTAAAGGTATGGTTGGTTCTGCTGTTTGCCGAATCCTGCATCGTTATCCGGCCAATCAAATTCTCACTCCAGACAGGCAAGAACTTGATTTAACTAATCAGGCCCGGGTGAATGCTTATTTTGATAAGCATCGTCCGGATTATGTGTTTATGGTTGCTGCCAAGGTGGGTGGTATAGCGGCAAATCAGTCTGACCCGGTTGGATTTCTTAGTGAAAACACCCGTATGCAACTCAACTTATTTGAGGCGTGTCATAAGTATAAAACTCGTAAAAATCTGTTTCTGGGTAGTTCATGTATTTATCCGCGTGAATGCGTGCAACCGATGAAGGAAGATTATTTGCTTACAGGGCGGCTGGAGTCGACAAACGAGGCTTACGCATTAGCAAAAATCATGGGTTTAAAGCTGGCAAGGTATTACCACGAACAATACGGGGTGCTTACAGTTTGTCCTATGCCTTGCAACATTTATGGTACTAATGACCACTTTGATTATCAACGGTCTCATGTATTATCTGCTTTGGTGCGTCGATTCGTGGATGCTCAGGATGATAGATTATCCAGCGTAACGCTTTGGGGGACTGGAGTGGCAAGGCGGGAATTCATCCATGTGGATGATGCAGCAAGAGCAATGCTTTTAATGATGGAACATGTTGACAGCCCTGATATGGTCAATGTGGGCACAGGCAAAGAAATATCTATTCGTGATTTAGCTGCCTTGATGGTCGAAAAAGTGGGTTATACAGGAGAAATTCGCTGGGACACCAGTAAACCGGATGGTATGCTCTACAAATGCCTTGAAATTTCCAAAATAACCGGCATGGGATTTCAACCTCGTATTACGTTGGAGGAAGGTATCCGGCGAACTATTGCAGAATATAGGCAAATTAAGTCGAGAGGTAAATTATTTGAATAATGAAAGCAGCATAAAACTTAAAAGAATATCAGGAAATTTATGCAGATTGTCCAGGAAATGGTTAGCATTTTCAGAGGTAGTTATAGTTTCTCTTTATGGAAAAGAATAATTATTTGTGTAATTACGATTTTTCTCAATATTCTCAATTGATAGCAGTCTATCTTTTTGGATCAAGAGCCGCTGGTAAAGAACGTCCAGATACGGATATTGATATTGCCCTTATCGTAGATGATGATTTTAGTTTTATCCAGAATTATGATTTGCCATTAGTCATTAGCAGTAAATTGGAAAGCATCACAGAATGTAAAGTTGATGTAGTTCTTTTTCATAAAATGGATCCACTTTTACAAACGGAGATTCGGACTAAGGGTAAACTAATATTTGTAAGTGATAAGGAAAAACTGAAAAAAATATTTTTCAAGGCAGGAAGAGAGTTTGAAGATTATTTAAAATTACACAAATACTATATTCGTGCTCTAAAGAAAAGGTATATTGTTCATGGTTAATCAAGAGATAATTACTCGCCTTTTTAGCTTGTTAAACCAGTATTTGAGCGAGTTAAAGGCTGAGCAGCAAATAACATGGGATGATTTTTCAAAGGGAGTTAAGTTTAAACGTTATATAGAACGAACATTACAAATGGCTATTGAAGTTTGCTTCGACGCAGGCAATCATATTATTTCTGATGAAGGCTGGCCTGAGGCGAAAACAAACAGGGAAATTTTTGTTCGCCTGAGTGAAAAAAGAGTGATTTCCGCTTCATTGCTGGAGGATTTATTACAAATGTCAAGTTTTAGAAATAGAGTTGTTCATGATTATGCAGATATAAATCCAGAAGTTGTTTTTGGTATATTGAGAAACCATCTTAAAGATTTTGAATCATACATCTCTGAGATTTTAAAATGGATTGAAAGTCAAAATTAAATTGAGAGAAGACAAAGCCTGATTTCTTACTTGCATAAAATATACTCCAGCGAGGTGTTTCTTATTGATTAAAATAGGTGATATAATATGGTTGAATTCAATTGTTGAAAAAATTGGGTAGAAACATCATATCTTGATGTATAGGAATTTCAAAGTTGTTCACAAAGTTGCCAAGACAATAAGTTTGGAGTACAGTACCTATTCGGGCAGGCCCGCCCGAACGCTTGGCGCCAGCCCGACCCGTCCCCGCCAGAACGGATTTGTC
>MHZA01000130.1 GCA_001828595.1 Planctomycetes bacterium RIFCSPLOWO2_12_FULL_40_19 | reverse complement strand
CAAGGCCGGAGAGTTATTTGAAGGGCTTTCAGACGATGCCGACCGTAAGGCTGTAGAAAAGGCCGTATCAAAATTCCCCATCGTTATCAGTGAGATTTCAAAAAACATAAAACAACAGAAAACAATATGCCAGTGCCCGTCATTGATGGAACGCTACAAAAGGCGCGGAGATATAGGCCATGACTGGCACGATTGGATAAAACAACCATAACCACAGATTTCGAAGATTTGACAGATAAAGAATTTAATGATAATAGTAAAAGCAAAATATCTTATTACAAATCCAGAGTGTTGTATAGAAAACGGCGCGGTAGCAGTTAAAGGTACAAAGATACACCGTGTCGGAACATTTGATGAGATTAAAGCGCTTACCAGTATTGATAAAATTGTCGAACTGGGCAATGCCGTTATCCTACCCGGTCTTATCAATGTCCATACCCATCTCGACCTTACCAACCTGCACAATCGCATTAAACCCACAAGCAATTTTACCCACTGGGTCTTTCAGATTGTAGGAGCAAGAATTCGGTGGAAGGAGGACGACTATATATCTTCCATCGAAAAAGGGATTGATCTCTGCGTTGAGTCAGGCACCACAACAGTAGCAGATATTGCCAATACAGAGTATTCTTTTTCTGTATTAAAAAAGAGTCCTCTACGCAAGGTCGTTTATAAAGAGGTCATTGATCTGAATCCAGACCACGCAAAGGACGTCCTTAAAAAAACGCAATCAGAATTATCCACAATTATACCAGACGACCTGCTCTCAATAGGACTATCCCCTCACGCGCCCTATTCTGTTTCAAGGGAACTATATCAGACAATTGCCCATTTCGCCCGTGAAACAGACACACCAGTTTGTACCCATATCGCTGAGACATGGGATGAAATAGAATTTCTGACAAAAGGCACGGGAAGTTTTCCTGCGTTTCTGAGGCAGATACGGGCTCTGTCTGATAATTGGCAAGCTCCGGGGCTTACCCCCATTCAATATCTGAATGAAACAGGCATCCTCAGAAATCATTCACTCCTCATTCATTGCAATTATGTTACGGATGAGGAAATTTCGGTGATTAAATCTTCTGAAGCAAGTGTCGCATTCTGTCCCAGGAGTCATCATTTCTTCGGCCATACGAACCATCCGGTACAAAAACTTCTGGATGCAAAAATCAACGTTGGGTTGGGCACTGACAGTCTGGCCAGCAATGACACCCTGAGCATCATTGATGAGATGAAATTTTTATTTCTTCGTCACTCAATTCTACCAAATATCTTACTCACTATGGCCACGATAAACGGGGCAAAGGTTCTTGGTTTAGAATCAAAGGCGGGACAAATCAAGGAAGGTTTTGAGGCAGACCTATGTGGAATCAGGCTACCGGATGCTCCTGTTGGAAATATCGTAACAGTTCACCCCCACCTAAACCTCCCCCATCAAGGGGGAGGAATACAAGGGGACAATAAGTATTCCCCGCCCCTGGTGGGAGGGGTTAGGGGAGGGGGTGAACTGTTACGAAATATTTATGATCAACTCCTCGATACTACCTCAAAAAACATCTTTACCATGGTCGCGGGGAGCATTTGCTATCAGAATCAATCTGGCTAAAAAAAGACAAGAAATTTATAGTAAACGTATGTCATCGCGAGCGGATAAGCCATTGCCCTGAGGGAATCGAAGGGGAAACAATCCAAGCCCTTTAGATTGCTTCGGGCTATCGCCCTCGCAATGACGCTTACATAGAAATTTATTTACTTCGTTTACTATAGTAACAGTTCACGTGATGTGTATGACAACCCCCTAAATCCCCCTTTATTAAGGGGGACTTTAAAAACCTCATTCGTAAAGATGTGAACTTTTAAAAATCCCCCTTAGTAAAGGGGGCAAGGGGGTTGTGACTCTGCGCTCTCTGCGCCCCCCATTTCCATGAGGGCATGCCTTGGCGGTGAGCTATCGCAAAATTTCATTTATCCTGGGTTTTGGGTTTAATCCTCGTTGGAATTTTTAGCCAAAAAAAAAGGCTGGCTAACAATAATTAACCAGCCTCTCCCCGTTTGCACGAGGACAAGTTCAAAATAATTTTAACTAACCCCTAACCAGAACGAGTCAGAAACTGTAGCGCGGGTGGTTTATCCCCCGCCCCCGTATCAAGTACGGGGCAGGCATTGGCCGACCACACCTGTCCTCGGCTACGATCGGGGAAGGGATCGGCGCTACATTTTTTGCTAAACTTGTCCTCGTAAAAACGGGGAAATGTCAAAATATTTTTGATACGTGCCTAAAAGGCGCTATCGCCCTTTACATAACCCGTCTGTGCAGGACCCAATTCTTCAAGTAATTCTTCGTCGGTGTATGTAACGACCTTTGGCGATTCGTAAACTGGTAATTTTTTCTCTTCCATATTCATCTCCTTTCTGTTGTATGTTGTTAGTAGGGTGGATAAAGTCGCCGTCTTTTGCGCCGTATCCACCGACAACATTTTAATAAAAGGTGGATTCGCTCCGCTTAATCCACCCTACTCCCTGCATCATGAATCGTGATAGTAAATCCAAAATCCGAATTCCAAAACCTGTCCTCGACTTCGATCGGGGATCTAAAATCAGAGGCTCCAAACTCCCAACCTCCCAAACTCTATCTCCTCCTTGCCTCACCCCCTTCGCTTCTTACTCTCACCTTTACCGGCCCGTGCATGGTGCTTACACCGTTGTAGTCTACATCCTCCAGTTTGTAGCGGAAGATACCCTTACCAGGTGTATCCTCATAACTATAGCTTGCACCGAGTGAACCACCACCCTGCGCTGGAATGAGTTTTCCGTTTACCTTCTTATACGTGCCATCACTCCTCTTTGACCTGTAGATATTAAATCCTGCATTATCGATCTCCGTGGCTGTTTCCCATGACAATATAACAGCGCCCTGTTCGCCCTCTTTCGCGGCAAAGGAAACAATCTCTACTGCAGTTACACTAAACCAGTTGAGATTATTCCCGCTGTCTATAGAGTTTGCAGGGTCGATTATGTCAGGGCTTAGATTGTTTGAATCCTGCACATCTACAAAAGAGATATTTCGTGTCCCCTGCGGGTTCACTATCCAGCGTGTGCCTGCAACTGTGCTCCCTAGTCTTATAAGGTTTCCTGATGCGCCTGTAAGCGTCCACGCTCCCGCAATGGTCTGCGTCTCGCCAGCCTCAAAGTTTAGCTGCTTGCCTGGTTGCGTGCATGTGAAATTGGCAAAGTTGTTTGTGCCTGTTATGGTTGATTGCCCAATGCCTGTAAATACAACTGTGCCGCTTGTGTCTGAGTTAAATGCGCCTGTGTTTAACCAGTCGCCACCAAGCTTTATTGTGCCGGAACTCAAACGCAATGGGGCGTCAATAGGGGTCGCGCGTCAATAGGGGTCGAATCTTTCAAAATGACAACTCTTTTTGCTCTTTTCCACGATTTCAGAAAAATCCATATCCCCTTTTCATTTTGTTGTAATCAAATCCTTCCCTGCCTTACGGTACTATAATCTACTTTAAAAATTTCTCCTTTCTCATTCCCTTTCAAACCACAAAATCGATACAACAAATACATGGCTATTTGTCGTACAATAACTCCTTTCTTTTTTTATATCATCAAAATTATTTATCTCGTAGCGCCGATCCCTTCCCCGATCGTAGTCGAGGACAGGTGTGGTCGGCCAATTGCGGGGGATAAACCCCGTGAGATATTGTGTTGTAGTGAGTAACGTGACTTTGGAAAAACTTGTGAATTTTTATTGTGTCTCCTGTTCGATATCCGTTATCTAACGGGGTAAACCACCCGCGCTACAGATTGTTTTCGTGTTTTTATGAAAATAAAAAAACCTTACTGCAAAGATTTTTTCTGAACATCTTCGGCAGTAAGGCTGTCTTTTTATCATCAAGGTGTCCCTCAACTACATCCGTGTGAGCTTAAAGACCCTTTGCTTTGCGCCCCACGATCACTCATGGTTTGCCTTTATCGGAATGCTTTGGTTATTTTTTTCAAAGATTTCACATAAAAAATATATCATTTTGTACAAGGCACATTCTTACTCATAGTGGGGGTATAGTACCCTTTTAGGAGGGGAGACACAAGGAAACAAAGGTACTAATTTTAAAATCTTTGGTTATCTATTTTAGCAAACTTTCGTTTCCCTACGTTTCACTGATATAAAATGGCCATTGCTTTATGGCGTAAAGGGCGAGTTGTAGCCTATGGAATAATATTGTGACACATCCTATTATTCTTGACAAAAGAGGTAAAAATGATATCCCTAGCGCGGCGAAGCTGCCGACAAAACAAATTTAACCACAAATACACAAAGAGATTTATTCTTTTATTTGTGCTCTTTGCGCCTATGTGTTTCGTAAAAACTTTTTAAAAAAGGCACGCATCTTGGGGATAGATGCTTTCTGAGAAATTAGGTTACAAGTTAAGCTTTAGGTCTAAAGGTAGACCAAAAAAGGGATGCGTGCCTAAATATTAAATCTGCTTGCATTTATGACATCATCCTGCTACCATAATACGATATCATCGAGGAGGACACATATCATGAAAAGGATTATGATCGACACAAACATCTATACTTCATTCAAGCGGAACGATGCTTTTGTTCCGGAAATTTTACGAAGGGCTGAATTTATTGGTATCCCTATTGTAGTCTTGGGAGAGTTGTTATGTGGCTTCAAAGGTGGCAGCAAGGAACGCAAAAACCGAGAAGAACTCGAACAGTTCCTGGATTCTCCTCGAGTTCATATCATTCAGATGGATGAAGAAACAGCAGATTTTTATGCAAATATATTTTGGGACCTAAAGAAAAAAGGGACACCTATACCAACGAATGACATCTGGGTAGCCGCATCAACCATGCGGCATGGCGTCCATCTTTTTACCCATGACAGACATTTTGAAAATATTGATGGTCTTTTATTATTGCTTGAAGGAGGGATTTGAATGGCAACAATGACTATCAGGGGAATTGATGATGAAGTTGCTGTACTCTTAAAGGAGCGGGCAAAGAACGAGGGAATCAGTATTAATGGGCTTATTTTGAAAATGGTCAAAGAATCTCTTGGAATAGAAAAAAAGAAAAGAATGAAAATTTACCTGGATAT
>MHZA01000129.1 GCA_001828595.1 Planctomycetes bacterium RIFCSPLOWO2_12_FULL_40_19 | reverse complement strand
ATACAAGATACAAATAAATCTCAATCATCAATGACCAAAAATCAAACTACTGAGATTTACCGATTATTGATGAGAGAATTTTTTTAAGCTCATCAGCTTCTTGCATTAATGGTTTAATTCGAGATTCTTTATTTGAATTTGCTGTTAACAATAACTCTAACCAATGATGACTCTCTTTAGCTTCACGTCCAGCAATCTTCATGCGTTGCAAAGAATCCTTCTTACCTAAGGCATCGTTAGCTTCTCGGTAATTTGCTCCTACTGAACCGGAAGCACCAACTACCTGCCCAACAATTCTATCATTTACAGGATTTCCTGGTAAATCTTTACAAACCTCTATCACTGCTTTTGCGAATTCAGTAGATCTTTTTTCTAAATCAAACGCTTTTGCTATTTTGCTTTAGTCAAATACCAACTAAACAATTTTTATAACTTTTTTTGATTATTGGAATTTTGGTGATTATTTGGTTATTGTATCTTGTTTCTTATTAAATCCCGAATCATCAATCCTTCACGCCGCCAGTGCTTCCTTCAACCTCTTTCTCGATATTTCATTAAGGAGCTTGAGGATGTCGTTTATTTCAAACGGTTTCTCCATAAAATTATTAATTTGTCCGGCTTTATCAAGCAATGGTTGAAATTTATTCTTATAGGCGGACATCAGGATGATGGCACATTTGTAGCCTTGTTTCTTGATTGCCTCTGCCACATCCATTCCGGCTTCTCCATCAAGTTTTATGTCTAGCAGGATAATTCCATATTTTCGCTTAGAAAATGTCTTAATTGTCTCTTGCGCATAGGCCGTTATCATTACGACTGTTGTTATGGGAGATTGTCCTTTGATTCGCTTGAGTGTTTCTACTCCATTCATTTTACTTTCCTCCATGAAGCTCTACGAATCTGGTCAGTTAATGAATAAAGGTCTTCTTTTGGAAACTTCTTTGTCATCCAAAATACATCCATAGCAAGAGAATAAGATGCGATGTATACATTAAGGTCTTTATTTGGATGCTCAGGAAGTTTGTTTGAATTGTTATCCATGTTTTATCACTTAATATCGTAGCGGAAATCATCAAGATTGCTTTTAACAACCTTTAGTGGCGGGTTAGATGAGCAATATTATCCCGAATTATACATTTGTTTTGGACAAAAATCACTACTTTAATTATTCTGATTCTCCTTGATTTATAATGATTTTAGCGTTATTCTTATTTTGTCTTTTAACCATTTGGGTTACCTCCTTTTATGACAGGTTGATGTTGTGAAGCCAATATTATATAGGGGTAATCCAATTGTTTTCACTCTTTTTTACGACTTCGCGTGCAAAATCCGGGGATTAAAATTATAACATTGGAATATCCTGACCCGAACGAGTTGAAAAGAAAATGTATATTCTTTATTGAGGATCTTAAGGTATAAAAATGGAGAAAATAGAAGGTAAAGTCGCCAAAATACTCGATGAATACAGTATCGTAATTAATGTTGGTAGAGATAACGGTGTGGTGGATGGAATGGTCTTTGTGGTATTTGTGCAGAGTGATGACGAGGTAAAGGATCCGGATAGCGGCGAAACCCTGGGAAAACTGGAACACGTCAAGGATTATATCCTTGTATCTCATGTCCAGGATAAATTTTCCACCTGTGTCGCTGGAGAGAAGGAAATGCCGTGCACAGAACATGGGTCTCATGGCGCACAGACACTCAGCGGGGCTATGATGGCTGAATCCATGACTGGAAGAGCGGGAAGCGGCAGGACCAGCGGTGAAAAGCTAAACGTAAATACCTCTCAGATTGCGGGAGTACCGCAATTGAGCCCGATATCAGTAGGTGACAAGGTGCGTGCTGTTGAGATAAGTGAATAAGTGAATAAGAACAGGGCTCGTGGTATTCAGGCTTAATGGCTATTTGAAAGCAAAATTGATAGAATCAAATGGAAATTGATGAGATTCATGAGAAAATTAAAAAGGAACAATTAAATGGACTTGACTCATTCTGAAATACGACAATTAGATATGCTTAAGAAGAAAAGTCCTTCTGAAAGATTCTTATTAATGAGTCAATTGATTAATGATCAATTTGAAGTTATGAAAGCAGGTCTTAAATACAAATACCCCAACATTGATGAGAAAGAACTGAAACAATGTCTGAAGACCAGGACGAGAAAAATATATATGCTGGAAACAATATCGTAAATTGCTAAAAGCTGGCTGTTATGGTATATTTAGTAAGATTAACTAAATAATTATGTACTCTTCGGGTTGTGGAGTATAATGGCAGAGGCTATAGTGTTTACATGATCAAGAGTTTCTCTCATAAAGGTTTGAAACGTTTTTTCCATGTTGGGAACAAATCAGGAATAATAACGCAACGTGCCAAACGGTTACGTTTAATACCATCCAACCTGGATCAGGCAGAAAAAATCGATGATATGGACCTGCCAGGGCTTGAATTGCATGAATTAAAAGGAAACAGAAAGGGTATTTGGTCGGTTAAGGTTAGTGGGAATTGGAGAATAACTTTCCGGTTTGTTGATTCTAACGCTGAAATTGTACATTATGAGGATTACCATTAAGGAGGAGTATTATGAGTATGTATAATCCTGCTCATCCCGGAGAAATCCTAAAGGAACTTGTCCTGGATCCTATAGGATTATCTATATCAGAAACGGCAGTCAGGTTGGGGGTAAACCGCAATACACTCTCTAGGATCATCAGTTGCCAGGGTACAATAACTCCGGAAATAGCATTAAGATTGGAAATGACATTTGGCAAGCCGGATGCAACGCATTGGTTGCGCTTACAAAACGCATATGACCTTTGGCAGCTAAAGAAACGAGGTAACAATTTTGATGTCAATCCAATTAGATTACAATCTGCAACATCATGAGAGATACCTAGCCTAACCGTTCCTGAACACAGATATTTTTCCGTGCCAATTCGTGTCTAACACCATACGTCGAACTGGAATATACGTGAGACAAGCCAAAGCTGAGTTTAGCTCTGTCAGCTTTGCCTAGGTATCTATCTCCTTTTTGGTTCTGGCTAGACCAGGTTGGGTAAATTTTTTGATATTAATAGGGTGTACACTGCCAATCAAAAACGCTAAACAACTATGAAAATATTAAGATCACAGGAAGGCAATATCACGCAGGAAGTTGAGAACCTCAAGCAGGGGATGAGCATTTTCTCAGATACGGTTACCGAAGGGATGGTGGCAAAAACGAAGGAAGTTTTTGGAAAACCGTTGTCTCCGGCAGAAAGTGTCAGGCGTGTCATAAAAGACGTAAGAGAAAAAGGTGATGAAGCCCTGGAGTATTATTCAGAGAAGTTTGAGGGCGTAAGCCTGTCGGCAAAGGATTTTAGAATCGAAGTCTCTGAGATTGAGGGCGCTTATAAAAAGGTGTCTCCGGAATTTATAAGCGCCATAAAGAATGCAAGGGAAAATATCCGGGTATTTCAGGAGTACATTCGTGTGCGTGAGCCCAAGCCGTTTTATTCAAATGGAGCCAGGATAACGGTGAAATATGAGGCTATCGAAAATGTCGGCATTTATGTCCCTGGCGGTTCGGCATCATATCCATCCACGGTATTAATGAATGCCATACCGGCGAGGGTGGCGGGGGTGAAAAAAATTGTAGTTGTAACGCCGCCCGGCAGGAATGGAACTATCTCCCCCGAGAGGCTGGTTGCGTGCAGGGAGGCAAATGTAGATGAGGTTTATATGATTGGCGGCGTACATTCAATAGCCGCTCTCACATTTGGCACAAAGACCATCCCGAAGGTGGACAAGATAGTCGGGCCGGGTAATGTATTTGTGACGCTTGCCAAGAGAGAGGTGTTTGGGTATGTCGGCATAGACATGCTGGCAGGGCCGAGCGAGGTGCTCATAATAGCTGACGAGACCGCTAATCATGCCTATGTCGCCGCTGACATGCTGTCGCAGGCAGAACATGCCCCCGGTATTTCAATCCTGGTTACTAACTCCGGGGAGCTTGCCAATGGCGTGTTAAAGGAGATAGCCGGACAGATTGAGAACCTGCCTCGTAGCGACTTGATCAGGGAATCGCTGGATAAATTTGGCTTTATCGTCATTACCAGAGATTTGAATGAGGCTATTGCTATCTCAAACACCCTGGCACCGGAACACTTACAGGTAATAGTGAAAAATGAAGAAGAAGTTTTATCCGGGTTGAGACATGCTGGCGCTATATTTGCCGGACCATTCACTCCGGTAGCAGTCGGTGACTACGTTGCCGGGCCTTCGCACGTCTTGCCGACCGGCGGAACGGCGAGATTTTTCTCCGGTCTCTCTGTGAATGATTTCCTGAAGAGAACAAGTATAATTTCCTATTCGGAAGAGGTCCTGAGATCATCAGCCAATGACATAATCACAATTGCAGAGTCGGAGGGCCTGCAGGCTCATGCTAATTCTGTACGCATAAGGGTGGATAAATGAATTGCACAAGATGTAGCGGAAACCTTTAGGTTTCCACTATTATAGGTTCCTAGGTTCCAATCGAAAAACGTATAAAAAATGGAAACCAGAATACAATCAACTTATTTCAGGAAAAATATTGATAAAATGAGCGGGTACGTTCCCGGCGAACAGCCGCAGGACGGTCAATACATCAAGCTCAATACAAACGAGAATCCGTATCCTCCCTCCCCTAAGGTTATTGCCGCATTGAAGGAAGAGATAAATGAGAAACTGCGGTTGTATCCGGACCCAAGCGCCGCAAGCGCAAGAAAGAAGGTAGCAGAGATTTTTGGCACAAAACCTGAAAGGGTTATGATTGGCAACGGGTCTGATGAACTCTTAACCATAATAGTCAGGAGTTTTGCGGGAAAAGGTGACAAGGTTGTTTACCCGTATCCTTCGTATCTTTTATACAAAACTCTATCAGAGATTCAGGATGCTGAAGGGTGTATTATAGATTTTCTTGAGGATTATTCTTTACCGGAAGAAATTATAGTTAAAGACGCTGCCGTTACCTTTATATGCAACCCCAATTCACCGTCAGGGACAATGACACCGGTTGAAGAGGTGTCGGGAATTGCAGGAAAGATAGACGGTGTAATAGTGATTGACGAGGCGTATGTGGACTTTGCCGATGATAATTGTATGAGGCTGGTGGACAAACATCCAAACTTTATTGTCCTGCGCACGCTTTCCAAATCCTATTCCCTGGCCGGAATGCGTCTGGGTTTTGCCGTGGCTCAGGAAGGTTTGATAAATGGCATGAGGAAGGTTAAGGATTCGTATAATGTTGACAGGCTCAGCATGGCGTCTGCGGTTGCTGCGCTTGGCGACCAGGAGATATTCAGGGAAAATGTTGCCCGTATAAAGAATACGCGGAAACGCCTGATAGATTCACTTAAAAAGCTGGGATTTTTTGTATACCCATCTCAGGCAAACTTTGTTATGATCAGATGCCGGGACGCAAGGAATGCAAGAGAGATTTATCAGGGACTGAAGCAAAGAAAGATACTTATCCGGTATATAGACCAACCAAGGCTGGACGACTGCCTGAGGATTACGGTCGGGACAGATGAAGAAATAAATGCCTTGCTTGATAATCTGGCAGAAATAAAATAAACACGAACCTCTAAATATGAAATATGGTAACAATTTAGCGCTTTGAATTGAATAAAAGGCTAAAGCCTTAACTCCATTCGGAATTCAGGCTTTAGCCTTTTATAAACGTTAAAGTATGACATTGCGCGACTATTGATACTAAGCGGATTTAGAATCTGTCAAACCGCCTTCTGCCTTTTATTTATTGCAATATAATAAGGATTATTTATGAGAAAGAGAACCTCGAACATAGACAGAAAGACTAGTGAAACAAGTATCAGCCTGTCGCTTAATCTGGATGGCGAGGGGAAGCGCTCGGTATCCACTGGTATCGGTTTCTTTGATCACATGCTGGATCTGTTTGCGAAACACGCATTGTTTGATTTAAATATTAAGGCGTCTGGTGATACGGATGTTGACTATCATCATACGGTTGAGGATGTGGGTATCTGTCTGGGGCAGGCGGTGAAAGAGGCTTTAGGTAATAAAGCAGGCATAACACGTTTTGCCAATGTCAGCGTACCGATGCAGGAGGCGCTGGCCAATGTAGCTATTGACATCAGCGGGCGTTCGGCGCTTATCTTCAATGCAAGGCTGGACTCAAAGAAGATTGGTGATTTTGATTCTGAATTGATTAAGGAGTTCCTGGAGGCATTTACGGTAAATGCAGGCCTGAACCTCCATGTGGATGTTCCGTACGGTGAAAATGCACACCACATCGCAGAAGCGATTTTCAAAGGTGTAGCAAAGGCTCTCGACAGGGCAACGAGAATTGATGAACGAACTGATGAAGTTCCCTCGACAAAGGGCATCTTGTGAACAAATATATTGTAAATATAGAAAGAATTAAGACAAATAATGTAGCGAAAGGCTTCCTGCCCGAACTGACTGGTCAGGCGGGTAGCCTTCCACATTTTCTTTGGACATACACATCCAAACTGTCATTCCTCCCGCAAGTAGGATATAGAATAATAGACAACATAATCGAAAGGATTTTTCTGTGACAATATACAACAAGATTGTTTTTAGACATATATATTCGTTATCTTTTGTATTCCTGATTATTAGTATCCTTCTATATGCTTCTGCCAGGACTGTATGGTGTGATGAGCAGGCGAAGGACGCTTCATCGCACTATTTCGGAGCAAGGATTGCAAACACTCCCTGGCCCATGCATCGCCATGACCTTCGTCATACCGGGCGCAGTCCTTATGCGGGCTCTGCAACAAACAACATAAAGTGGACGTTTCAGACCGGGGCGGCAATATCATCATCTCCGGTAATAGGTCTTGACGGCACTATATATTTCGGATCGCAGGACAAGCACCTCTATGCTCTGAATCCTGACGGTACTTTGAAATGGAAGTTTGAGACAGGAGCTGAGGTAGATTCAACACCCGCAATTGATATTGACGGCGTGATATATTTCGGTTCGTGGGACCAATACCTCTATGCGCTTTTTCCGGACGGCAAACTGAAATGGAAACACAAGACAAATGGAGGCATTATCTCTTCTCCTTCCATAGGAAACGACGGATCCCTTTACTTTGGAGGCTGGGATGACAGGATACATTCCGTGGATGCAGAAGGTAAGCACAAATGGGAATACAAGACGGCAGATCATATATGGTCATCGCCGGCTATTGGAGAGGATGGCATGATTTATTGCGGGTCGGAGGATTATTATATGTTTGCCCTCAAGCCGGATGGCAAGGCCGTCTGGTCATTCGGGACACATTACCTGCTTGAATCATCTCCTTCTATTGGTGATGACGGGACTATCTATTTCGGTTCTGAAGATGCGAATCTCTTCGCCCTTGATCCGAATGGTCACCTGAAATGGCAGTATAAGACCGTATATGATATTGATTCCTCCACTGCCATTGCCATGGATGGAACAATTTATATAGGTTCCGGGGATGGCTTACTGTATGCCGTTAATCCGGATGGCACACTGAAGTGGACGTTTGAAACAAGATATTCAGTAATGTCATCACCCGTAATTGATGCCAATGGAACGGTGTACGTAGGTTCAAGGGACAAGAAATTTTATGCCGTTAACAGCGACGGTTCTCTAAAATGGTTTATCGAAACAGGCGGGGCAATTGAATCATCCGCCTCTATAGACAAAGACGGAACTATCTATATCGCATCAACAGACGGCAAGCTCTATGCGATAGGGGAAAAGATGGATCTCTATCCGTGAAAATCTGCGTTTATCCCTGCCTGACGTGATTTTTGGCGGGCGCGTCCAAAAAAGAAATCATTTCATTTATATCTTGTCACTATTGACAAAACAACTTTCGCTATATACACTTACACTATTGTTTTTGCAAATATCCAGGCGTTTGCTATGATGCGATATTATTTTGTTATCAAGCAAATGGTGAACATAATTAAATGAAATTGCCGAATGCAGATAAAGCCCGGATAGATAAAACGAAAATAACGGAATATTTGTTAAGTAAGTCACATCCTGATGGCTGCAGCAAAGCATCCTTTTTTTATCAATTTGGTTTTACGGTAGAAAACTGGGAAATATTCGCACAATCTTTACACAAACATGCGATAGAGAATGATGTGGCAAAAATGGTTGAATCTGAATACGGTTCACGTTATAGTATTGAAGGTAATCTAGAAACGCCGGATGGACGAAATCCAGAAGTGAGAAGTACCTGGATAATAGAAAAACACTCAGCAATACCAAGATTAATTACAGCACATCCAAAGTAGAGGTGGTACATGATAAAAGAACATGATCGAATTGTCTTGTTGAAAGACTTACAGTCTGAGGGACTCCTGGCTGGTGATGTTGGTACGGTTGTTCATATCTACGATAAAGGAGAAGCGTTTGAGGTAGAGTTTATGACGCTTGAGGGTGAAACAGTTACTGTTGTAACCTTGCCTTCTTCACAAGTACGGGCTGTAGGCAAAAGAGATATAGCTCATGCCAGAAAACTTGCCATCTCCTGATCATCAAAGAAATCCTGAAAATCAACTATTAGCATTGAGTATCCAGTATCTTTATCCGCGTCCCAAAAACAAATCATTTCATTTAATCCCTTCCCATTATTGACAAAACAGTTTTCACTATATACACTTACAACATAGTTTTTGCAAATTTCCAGTGTGTCATATTCCTAAAGTTATATGGAAAAAATGAAAAAATTTAGTCTTCCCATATTGCTGACAATTTTAGTAATCGCTTTAGCTGCCTTAGCTATTATTTACCTTAACATAGCACAATATTCCGCAGTCGGATCCCTGATAGGTGGCTTTGGAAGCGTACTTGCAGTAATTTGGTTTTTCACAAGTTTACAGTATCAAGCACAACAGCTAGAAGAACAACGAACACAATTTTCAACTGAACTTAAACAAATCAGAGAAAACAGCCGAAGGAACGCTCTGATTTTAGCAAAGGATATATTAAACGATGCTGAAAGGCGTGCTTTAGCGCAAAATCCTGAGATGAAAAGTATTTTTGATATAATGACGGCATATTATGGGCAATTTTCTGATCTTAAATCAATCCTTGAAGAAAGGGATCCCACAATAGTCCAGCAACATGTAGAAGCTTGGACAAAAAGAGAAGCCCCTGCTTCCATTCTGATGAATGGCATTAAAAACGCCGCTGAAATATACTTTAGTGCAATAGGGCAAAACAACATTGATTACTCAAAAGATGCAGAAGGATTTGTTCATATCTATGGTGATCAATTGTGGAAGTTACCATTCTTTCAGACCTATCAAAATGTCGCTACGATAGTAGCAAAATTGATGATAGTGTTACTCTCCAGAAGAAATGCTGCGTTTTTGGCCATACAAGTCATAACGTGTATAATAGCGGATGAGGGCAAGGTAAAAGGTAATTATATAATAAAAGAGATTGAAAATCATAAAAAAAAAGGTTATCCGTTGCCACGAATTGCAGAAATATATTTAGAAAATAATTAACTATGTAACGCATGGTATAAATAGAAACGGCGCCTTTTTTTAACTCTATGATCTAGGTGTCCTGGCAAAAAAGAAAGTTATCCGTGTCTATCTGCGTTAATCAGCGTCCTATTGTTTTCATCAAAATCAATGTTAAACAAAAAATTATTATTTATGGCCGCAATTATGTTAATTGGCATGGGTTGCCACTCACTTACAAACATTGCGGAAACGGACATGCCCGACTACGTTCAGGCGGACAGGTTGAGGAACTTTCCTGCTGAGATAAACGCGGGGGATATTGTTCATGTTGCAACCGGTGAGAAGATAACCTTTGCACAAC
>MHZA01000128.1 GCA_001828595.1 Planctomycetes bacterium RIFCSPLOWO2_12_FULL_40_19 | reverse complement strand
TCTATAAGCGCCTGACGGGAGTCCATCCCACCCTCCCGCATATTATTAAGGGTCTGATGCACAATCAGGATAGCATTGTTTACCACCGTGCCTATTAAGATAACGAAGCCGAGCATGGTGAGCACATCCATTGCCTGCAAAGTAAACAGGTTAAGAACCCTAAGGCCCACAAACCCGCCAACTGCAGCCAGGGGAACGCTGAACATGATGACTATAGGATAGAAGAATGATTCAAAGAGGGCGGCCATTAACAGGTAGGTAATAGCAATCGCCAGGACAAAGTTCCATTGCAATGACATGCGCGCCTCTTGTAGTTTATCGGCTGTGCCTGCCAGATTGGCCTTATAAAGACCTCCCAGCAAGCCTTCCTCCGTCATCGGTTTAATTATTTGTGTATCTATTGTTTCAATGGCTCTTTCCAGCGGTATTGTACGCGGTGGTATTACCTGTATTACTATAGAGCGTTCCCTTTCTATGTGATCTATCTCTTCAGGCCCCACGCCCACTTGTATATCTGCCACTGTGCTCAAAGGCACATAATCGCCTGAGGGTGTAAAAATGAATATCTGCTCCAGATCCTGAGTTCGTTCGATATATTTACTCTGGCCAAAGATAACAAGGTCTATTTTGTCGCCCTCGTGCCAGTAATCTCCGGCATAAGCACCATCCACAAGGGCGTCGGTAATATATCCTATGTCAGAGGCCGTTAATCCCAGTTCGACCGCATGTTCCATTCGCAGCTTGACATGTAACTCAGGGCTTCCAAGCTCAAGGCTTGGGATGGGACGGGCCTGTGTGCCTGGCGGAAACACCTGCGTTACCTGGCCAAACACCTGAGCGCCATAATAAACCAGACGATTCAAATCCGGCCCTGTAAGTTCAATGTCTATTGTGCGTCCCCCACTTAATGCCTGCTCAAACAGACTTGCCTGCTGAACTATCGTTATCATCCCCGGAATCTTGCCACACACTCTTTGAAGGACAGGGATAAGCTCGGCAACCCTTTCAGGCACAGCCGATAAAACGCCCATAAAGACAGACCTCCCGCGGGAAACATAAAATCCATGTTTTATTGGAGGCCCGTCCAGCAAATCCGCCTCTCTGGTTCCCTTTTTTGCAAGCCAGTAAGGACTCAGCTCCTTTTCAATGATCAATCCGATAGCCTTCTGTTCCTCCAGGCTGTATCCGGGCGGAGGCAGCATAATGGCCAGAATCATATTACGGTTGCCTTCCGGCAGATACTCCATTTCCGGAATAATCCACCATGTAAGGAATATTGATATAAATATCAACACAAATATTGTTACTAAACGCCTTGTTAAGGTATTCGTTAAATAGTCCACGGTTCCTACAATCTTATCGGTTAAATTGCGTCCAAATGAAGCCAGCCGGCTGCTGCCGTCTATGGAAGCTCCGTTTCCAGTAACCTTATCCTTCCTATGGGAAAGAATCCTGGCGGCCGTAGTTGGTATTACCGTGATAGCAACAATGAGTGACAGGCCTACGGCAAAGCTTATTGCCAATGCTATATCCCTGAATAATTGTCCAATCTCCTGTTCTACGAGGATTACGGGAATAAAGACTCCTATGGTGGTCAGCGTGGAAGCTAATACAGCGCCCCAAACTTCTGTAGTTCCTTTGTAAGTTGCCTCAAATGGATTTTCTCCGGACTGCCAATGGCGGTAAATATTTTCCATGACCACAATGGCGTTGTCAACCACCATTCCGACGGCAAAGGCTATCCCTGCCAGACTGACCACGTTAAGTGAACGTCCCAGGAGTGAAATCATAAGAAAGGTGCCTATAGCGCTGATAGGTATAGCCAGGCCGATTACGAGTGTGCTGCGCCAGCTTCTAAGGAATAACAGGAGTACCATGACGGCCAGAATACCGCCGACTACTACGTTCTGCCTGACCAGGCCTATTGAAGATTTTATATAATCTGTTTCGTCATAAACCTGTTCCAGCTCCAGGCCTCTGTCTCTCAATAGATTTTCATTTAACTCACGGCACGCTTCTCTTAAACCTTCCATAACCGTCAGGACATTAGCTCCAACCTCCCTCTGTGCATTTACGGCAATTGAGGGTTCATTCTTTTGCCTGACAAATGCCTGGAGTTTTTTGTATCCAAGTCTTACTTCAGCTATGTCTTTTATGTATACCGGTATATCATCCCGTTTTGTAATGACCAGGTTCGCTATTTCCTCAACAGACTTAAACTGTCCCAGGGTTCTCACTACAAACCTGTTCTTACCCTCATCCATATCTCCACCGCTTATATTTTTGTTAGTAGAAATGAGGGCCTTGCGTACGTCTAAAATCGTCAGTTGAGAACCGGCTAATGCATGAGGATCTATGATAACCTGCATCTCCCTCTCTGCGCCGCCGTGAATATTGCTGTTGGCGACTCCCGGCACCCTCTCAAACCTGGATTCAATATAATCCTCCGCAAAATCTCTCAGGTCATTAATATCAATATTGTTTCCAGGAAGCACCCGCAGCGTAAACCAGGCAATAGGCCTGTCTCCCGTATTTACGGCGCTTATAACAGGCTCGTCCACATTCTCCGGATACTCCTGCACCTGGTCCAGTTTATTGGCTACATCCAGAAGGGCAGCGCTTTTATCAGTACCAACCACAAATTCCAGTAATATCTCCCCACGGCTGTTGAAGCTCTTGGATGTTAATTTTCTCAGGTTTTCGACACTCTTCAGCATCTCCTCCTGCTCATGAATTATCTCTTGTTCAACCTCTTCAGGGCTTGCACCTATCCAGGTAGTTTCAACAGTTATTTGCGGTTTTTCCACATCGGGAATAAGTTGGACAGGAATGCGAAACAAGGCAAGGAGGCCAAAGAGCAGTACAAATATAGACCCTACCGCCACCTTTACCGGATTGTTTGTTGAATATTCTATAATCTTCATAGATTTAACAGGACGCCGATTTTCACAGATACATACAGATAAAAACTTTTTTAAATCGTAATTCTGAAATCGTCAATCTTCAATTGTAATGATATCCATCCTTCCGGTCACCTGGATGTCCTGGCCATTGAGCAGCCTCTCATTGCCCCTTACGATCACATCAATTCCAGGTTTTACATCGCCTATAATCTGGATTAAATTTTTGTGGGCAATGCCGGTCTTAACCGGGACTTCCGCAGCCTTTCCATCTACCGACAGATAAACAAATTCCATGTCTCCACGCCTTACTATGCCATCCTTCAAGATCATTGTTGCTGATAATAAAGAACCTGTTTCAAAGGTTGCCTCTGCAAACATGCCGCTCTTAATCACCTCATCCTTATTTTCTATTTTAACAAAAACCGGAAACGTTCTGGCACGCTCATCTGCCTGCGGCACAATGTGAACTATATTGCCTGTTTGTGTCACGCCTCCCAAAGCGAAGAAGGTGACATTGCTCTCATCACCAACCTTCATATACTGAATGTATTTCTCCGGAACAGGAACCCTTACCTTCACATAGTCCGACTGCAACATGGAGACAACCCTGTCTCCCTTTTGCAGCCATTGGCCAACTTCGGTATATTCTTCAGTAATCCTGCCATCAAATGGCGCCGTAATCGTGCACTTTCCAATGTCGTCCTCAATACCTTCTACCCTTGCTTCTTGTGCGATTAACTTAGCCTCAAACTCATCTAATTCCGAATTGGAAATTGCTTCACCTTCATAGAGTTCCTTAGCACGTTCATATTCTATAAGGGCGAGGCGGTCATCTGCTTCAGCGCCTTTAAGTTGTATTTCTAAGGATGTTGTCCTGAGATTTGCCAATATATGCCCTTTTTTAACATAATCACCCCTTTTGACAGGAAATTCCAGTACTAATCCCTCTATCTCACAGGCAACTATACTCTCCCTTAATGGGAAAACCGTCCCCACCATTTTAACCGGCTGACGCACATCCATTTGAATGATGCGCGACACAACCACAGGCGCTTTGAACATTTGTTCCTGTGCCAGACTCCTGTCACATATAAAGAACAAAGTAATTATGTGAAAGATCGGGATTCCGGTACACAAAAATAAATAGTGTCGTTTCTTATTGTGACTACACAGAGTTTTCAGTCCCGAATTGTCCATTCAGATTCTCCCTTATTTTCCCCAAAAGTCTTTGCAAATTTGCAACGTCTTTAGACGAAATACCTTTAACAGCCCCTCTTCTTACCCCATGAGCGCATTCAGTCATCTTCCTCCATACACCTTCCACCTTCTTTGTGGAAGAAATTAACTTTTGACGCCGGTCTTGGGAAGACACCTTCCGCTTTATCCAGCCCTTTTGCTCCATCCTGTCAAGAATCCGAACCAGTGTGGGGCCTTCGACACCTATCAGTTCGGCCAGCTTAACCTGAGAGATTTCACCCTTCAGTGCCAGGCCTGCAAGAACCTGCCATTGGGCAAACGTAATCCCGTAGTTTCCCAGTTCAGCATCTAACGCCTTTCTCAATGCCCGGTTTGCCATTGCAACGGAATAACCAATACTTTCCTTAAAATCGTATTCTAACATTTTGATAGCCTGCTATTTAATAGTGAACTATTATCTTATAAATATCACGACAGAAAATCAATGGCGAATTGCAAAAGTCGGGTTAGAATGGAAACCCGATGCAGATTAAGGCAATTTTGCTCCATAAAATTGCCAAGTAATTCTAATATTTAATCGGAATTGCCATTATCTATTTTCTTGAGCCTAGCATTTCAACGAAACCTTCGGTTCTTGTGGCGATCTGGCCTGACATGTAGTTGCTGTCATCGACACAATCTCCATCAAGGTTTAGCAGAGGATATCCTTCTTTGGCCAGTTCTGCTTTAATGGTGGGTATTGCGGCGTTGTTTCTTCGGCATCCCCAGGTAGAGAAAGCAATTATGCCGTCAACATTGTAATCTTTGGCTAACATTTTAATAACCTTCAGTCTATTTTCTAGAGGCCCATTGTTATGGTTGGAGATGAGCTTTCGTGCGAGGCTTTCGTATGGTTTATCAGGGTCTAATTTGTCCCAGTAGACGTAATTAATTTCTTCAAAAACTATTTTAGTTTTTCCGGCATTTTCAATCTTGTCAAAGACATCGGCTTTAAAATATGGTTTTAATTCGAGCCAAAGGAGCCTGATCTCTTTTTCATCGGCCTTTTCTCCATTTTTTCTCTTTGACACAATTATATCCTTGAGTTCTTCTACTAATTTTGTGTAGAAATTTACCGAAAACTCTGAACCGATCAGGAAGTGGCTTGGCACCATGAAGCCAAGGCCGTCACCTCCGGCGAGCGGGGACAAAGGGTCTAGTCTCACATGATTTAATTCAATCATTTTTTCCCTTGTTTTATTGGATAAATCTATGGCTTCTGAAAGAGAGTGCTTCTTCATCTTTTTCCCCGTAGCTTCTTCCAGGCATTTTGTCAGGTTTACTAATTGATTTGCGAGATATTTGACAGAGTTGTCATTCATCTCATAAGGGACGTCCACTATCATGTTTTTCCTCCCTGTTATAGATTCGCAAATCTTTATTGTCTTTATATTACTATCGCATATAGCAGATGTCCCGGCAAGAAACAGGGGACGTGGGTAGGCGCCCATATAAGCGTTTCCTAATGCTGTTCTATGGAAAGAACAAACATCGGTTGGTATAGCCGCCAGATCAGCTTCAGCGAGAGCATGAGAGCTTTGTCCAAATTTTGAACAAAGGGCTGCAGCTATTTCTAAAGAGAAAGGATGTAGTTTCATCGCAAAAATGATTTCGGATGGCACAAATAGTGTTGTCCAGATTGAACCATTTTTGTATGTGTGATAAAAAAGCTCGATTACGTGTTTAGATAGATCATCAAAAGCTTTTAAGTCATCATTACCAATGCCTTTTCCGGTTATTTTTGAATATAAATTCAGGAATCGGAATAATTCTTTTAAGAAATAAGGAGTTAATTTTCGAACGATCTTCTTTTTTGCTTTTTTAACATTTAACATAAATTTATTATTGCAAGATTATTTATTCAGGAAAAATTTATAATGTAATGTGCTGTAAATAGTTATGTGTATTGCCAGATATGCTTTCCTGCAAGTGGCTTAAATTGAGTGGCTGTGGCTAACCTAAACTAAGGTACGAGAAGTTACATGGCAACTCCAGGGTCTCTATTTATGCCGTCAGTTGCTCTATGAATGCTTCAATCCTGGTCTTGATCTGTCCCTCGCTCTTAGAACTGTTATCGCAATTTATATGTAGCAGGGGAATGTGTTTCCTCTCAAATTCTTCTTTGACCAAAGGATAATCATATAAAGTATGGTCGCAGAATTTCAAAGAGTGATAGATCGCTCCGCTTATTGCTCTTCTCTCGATAAGAGAGATTATGTTTTTTATTCTCCCAAATACGTCAACCATCCTTGAGCAGGGTGACCTCTTTAAGTATCTTTCAGAAATTGATTTGTAAGGGTTGTCTGTAATTTCGACTTTTTTGTCAAAATACCTGCTGCCCGTACATAAATCTTCTGAGACTACCCTGGCGCCTGCATCCTCAATCATTCTGATTATTTCTTCGTTTTCCAGTATGCTTCCCCATACAAAGAGCTTTGGCACTGAATTCTTTTCAGGAACATCGCCTATTTTTTTCATCAAAGAGGTCAGGGTTGATACATAATCCTGGAATTTCTCAGGCACTGCATTTATACCCTTCTTTAATAAAGTATAGATTTCATAACCGGAATGCCCAACGTATCCGTTCCATTGTTTTTGTAAAAATAGCGTGACTTTATCTCTCATTCCGTTGTATAGAGAAATACTTGTATTAATGTCTTCATTCTGTATCTTGAGCTGAAAGTGATTCTCCAATTCTTCTTTGAATGTCTGTATTACACCCGCAAAGTACTGTACGGATGCTTCGTCACTATTCTTTGGGATATCGAGAAAATAGTTGAATTTCTTCCCGTTATCTATCCTTATCCAGGCATCGTAGAGCCTTCTCATTCCATCACATGAATTAGTAAAAACAATTCCTTCAAGATGGTCTAAGTTTCCTGATAATTTCTCATCGGTAAGAGTTTTTATATATGAACATATATTATTACACAGCAGCTCCTCCGCTCCGCCATTTTCGCTATTTGAACCCTTAACCCTTACCGGGTGATATCCAGCCGCCCTGATAATCTCTACTGGTGTATAAGTGCAAAAATAACCGATCTTCGGCATCTTGTCGTCATCGAATTGAACATTGGCGATTGATGTTTTGTTGTCATCGGTGTTTTCCACGGATTCTTTTTTCGTAGCGGCATTCACGTTCTCTAAGGCTATTATGGCTGCTCCCAAAGCGCCAATTATTTGTGGCTCTTCAGGTATTTTAATAGTACAGAGCAGCTTCTTTTCAAGTTCACGCACAACTCCTATGTTCTTGGCAACGCCTCCGGTCATTACCACAGTTTCTTCCAGGCCAACCCTCTTCGCTTGTGCTGAGACCCTTTTGGCTATGGAAATATGCAATGCCTTGCAAATGTCCGGAGTTTTGTGGTCAGCGCCGATCAAGGAGACAACCTCTGATTCCGCAAAGACCGTGCACAGACTGCTGATAGAGACATTATCCTTTCCTTTGAGAGAGAGTTCCCCCATATCATCAAGCTCTATCTCTAATGTCCTTGCCATTACCTCCAGGAATCTTCCTGTTCCGGCCGCGCACTTGTCGTTCATGGAAAAGTCGAGAACATTACCTTTGGCGTCCAGCTTTATGGCTTTACTGTCTTGTCCTCCAATGTCGATAACAGTTCTGGCATCCGGAAAGAAATGGTTTGCACCTTTAGCATGGCAGGTAATCTCTGTTACAACTTCGTTGGCAAAAGGAACTTTGATTCGGCCATATCCAGTTGCAATTATATAATCTAAGTCTTTTGCTTCCAGCTTTGTAGCATCCAGGATTTGCTTGAATATTTTATCGCAGGCCTTCTTACTACTGGCACCGGTTGCAATTACTTCATAGGCTACTATTTCTTTCTTTTCATTTATTAATACTGCGTCTGTTGATAAAGACCCAATATCAATTCCGAGCGTCAACATTTATATTTTCTCCTTAAGTGTTTATTACCTGTTCCATACAACTTTTGATTTTATAAGATTAACTTTAAATATTAACATGGCGATTTTGTGTAGTCAAGGTATATAGTTTTTGCTGAGTATATAGTTTTTACTGTGAATTTGAAAGAATTAAAACATAATCAGGACCAAGCATTTATTATATGCGTTATGAGTGTTATTATCCTGGTAACGAGAAATAATTATGAATATTAGAGGATGGAAGATAATTTGTTGGGGGATAATAAAAAAAGGCTTATAAGGTTTGTAACCTTATAAGCCTTTAAAGGTAGGCTTACTTAAACTTTTTTGTCCATTTTCCATTCAGATGAGCTATTAGAGTGAGTTAGATTTCAGCCCTAATGGGCAACTTCCTTTATTTTTATAAAGAGTTAATCATGCCTAAACGATCGTCCTGGAAAAGCGGTCTTTTGCCTGTAAGGCCGTAACTTCCGTTAGCACGGTCTCTTAGCTCTCCTACTTTTGACTTGTTCCAGTTGTTAACCCTGGAATAATAGCCAACGATTCTTGTAATGCCGTTTAAAACAATAGGCTTTCTATCGTTCTGAATTACCTTTACAAATTCTTGAGCCTTGTCTGTATCTGTAACCTTTTTGACGATTTCGTCGATTGACACTTCAACATAAGCGCCTTCAATACCTTCAGTCTTGCTGTAGTCTCTAACCACAAAAACCTCTCCGCTCTTGCCTTCATCATTTGATGGGAACGCTGTGCCGATTATCTCGAGGTCTGAAGACAGCTCTACAGCCTCTACAAAGATTGTTAAGCTCTTTTCAACCTCTTCTGCAACGCTTGTATTTTCCTTTAAAATTTCCACTAGCACTATATTATCCTCCTTTTTGAAAGAAATAAAAAAATACTAATTCTTAAACCTTTTAACTGACAACCAACCGAAAACTATTCTGTTAAGCATCCCTCCTTTCCCAGAGTCTTAGAGCCGATTGAGATTTACAGTTAAAAAAGAAATGCATCTAAACACGCAAATTTAAATTTGAGTGGTAATATACAGATTGTAATTAAAATGTCAAGTACATTTTCTGCAAAATGTACAAAATGTTGTACGTTAGAAAATTTTATGTACAATATTTATGGTTGCAAAGACATTTTATTCCATGAGTTACAGAAGAAAAGAGAATCGTTAATTTTAGAGGAATTTTTTTGAATTATTACTCAGAAAATGTGATAAAAGAGAGAGTTGTTGCATTTTTTACAACAGTTGCAATATGTGTAAAACGGCTTATACTTTACGTAACATGCAAAATATAAAAGGGTTACGTTATTTGCCCCTTTTTTTGATTTTTGATTTGTCTTTCGTTTCAAAAGCTATCGGCAGTATTTCCTCTACTTTCTCAACTAATTTGAATGATAATTCTTCTTTCGCCTTCTCCGGAACATCTACTAAATCCTTTTCGTTCTTCTTTGGCAAGATAACTGTGGTAATACCCGCTCTTTTTGCCGCTAATACCTTTTCTTTGATTCCGCCAACAGGCAAAACTCTACCTCTTAACGTTATTTCTCCAGTCATAGCAATTTGAGGTTTTATCGCTGCTTTTTTGAACAATGATATTAGGGATATTGCCATGGTAATGCCGGCAGAAGGACCATCCTTTGGAATAGCCCCTGCAGGGACGTGAATATGATAGTCATATTTTGAGAAGTCCTTTAATGAGAGGTTCAACGTCTTTGCCTTTGCACGGACATAGCTCAATGCAGCCTGAGCGGATTCCTTCATAACGTTCCCAAGCTGGCCTGTTAATGTCAGCTTTCCGGTTCCCGGCATCCGTGTTGACTCAATAAATAATATTTCACCTCCGGCCTGAGTCCATGCGAGACCGGTTGCTACTCCTGGTTCAACAGTTCTTTCTGCTATTTCGGAGAAGAATTTTATGGGACCCAGAAAGTCGCTAACATTCTTCGCATTTACCGTGACAGGTTTTGTCTTGCCAGAGGCAACTTCTTTGGCGACCTTTCTGCAAACTGTGCCAATTTCACGTTCAAGATTTCTCAGTCCGGCCTCTTTTGTGTAATCGCTTATTATCACCTTGATAGCTTCGTCCGTTATCTCTAAATTGTTGTCTTTTAAACCATGAGCTTCAAATTGTTTTGGTACTAAATACTGTTTTGCAATTTCGAGTTTCTCTTCTGTGGTATAACCGGGCAAATCCAGGACTTCCATCCTGTCTCTTAAAGCATGTGGTATTGTATCCAGAATGTTGGCGGTTGTTATAAACATCGCCTTGGATAGATCAAATGGTACGTCAAGGTAATGATCTGAAAATGAGAAATTCTGTTCCGGGTCAAGTACTTCTAATAATGCAGATGAAGGATCTCCATGAAAATCTGCCACCAGTTTATCTATCTCATCCAGCATATAGACAGGGTTATTCGAGGAAGCCTTACGAAGGCCTTGTATAATTCTTCCCGGCATTGCACCAACATAAGTCCGCCTGTGGCCGCGAATTTCAGCTTCATCACGTATCCCTCCCAGTGACATCCTGACAAACTTTCTTCCCATTGCCCTGGCTATTGACTTGCCAAGAGATGTTTTGCCGGTTCCCGGCGGGCCGACGAAACAGAGGATGGGTCCTTTCATATCTTCTTTAAGTTTTCTGACGGCCAGATATTCCAGGATCCTTTCCTTAACCTTTTTCAAATTGTAATGGTCTGTTTCCAGTACTTTGCAGGCGCTGGGTATATCCAGGTTGTCTTTAGTAGATATTGACCAGGGAAGGGCTATTAACCAGTCCAGATATGTGCGTGCGACAGTGTATTCTGCTGATGAAGGATGCATCCTTGAAAGGCGTGAAAGTTCCCGGTCGGCTTCCTTTTGGGCTTCCTCCGGCAATTTTGCCTGTTTTAACTTTTTCCTTAATTCTTTTACCTCGGCAGCTTGATCGTCTCCTTCTCCAAGCTCCTCCTGAATAGCTTTAAGTTGCTGGCGAAGATAATACTCGCGCTGTCCTTTTTCCATTTCGTTCTTAACTTGCGATTGTATCTTGCCGGCGAGTTCTAATACCTGCATTTCATTGTTAACGAATGTATTTATCTTCTGTAACCGCTTCTTTACATTTAAGGTCTCAAGTATTTCCTGCTTTTCAGGTAAGCTTATGTTTAAGTGAGAAGATATTAAGTCCGAAAGCCTTCCGGGGTTATCTATATTAATAATGACTATCTTTAGTTCTTCCGGTAAATTGGGAGAGATAGACACCATACGCGAAAATTGATTTTTAGCGTTTGTTGCCAGCGCCTCTGTCTCAACATCCCCCTTAACATGAACGTCTTTCAATACATCTACTTTCGCCTTAAAAAAAGGTTCCGTTTCGGTGAACTCTTTTATGTGTATTCTTGCTATCCCTTGTACAAGCATCTTTGCAGTATTATCCGGCATCCTTAACATCTGCAATACCACAGAAGCTGTTCCATATTCGTAAAGGTCTGATGGGTTCAACTTATCTTTTTCTGTATCTTTCTGGGCAACAAGCGCCACAAATCTATTTGTTGCTAAGACATTATCAAGCAGTTTAAGTTCTTTTTCTGTAGAAACGCCCAGAGCCGTAACCATTTGTGGAAAAATTACTACATCTTTTAGACCCAGAACAGGCAGTTCCTCAGGAACATTCATAGATTCTGGTTCGAAGTGGTTGGGAATATCTGGCTTATCTAGTTCTGTTTCTTCTGAATTTGTTGGTTTTTGTTCCTTAACTTTCATCGCAGCATAAATTAATCAATATGTAATTTTAATGGATATTGTAGAATTAAAGGCTTTATCGGCTTTTGGAACGGTTATCAATATGAACCCGTTCTCGTATGTGGCGTGGATATTATTTGCATCAATATGTTTTGGAATCTTTATTTTTCTTTCAAAGTATCCATATCTTATCTCGACCTGATAAAAACATACCTTTTGGTGGGTAGAATCGTCACTTCTTTTGCCGCTTACTGTAAGTATATGATCAGAAAAGACAACCGATATGTCTTCAGGCTTGAGACCGGAAACAGCCATTTTTATTATAATATCTTTTCCAGTTTCATATACGTCAGCGGGAGGTTGCCATGGGGTTGACGAAGCAAAATCGTAGTTTTTTGTCATAAAAAAGAATTCTTCAAAAAGCTTTTCAATACTACTATGTTTTGCCATCAATTTTTGTGATAACTTATCTGAGAAAAAGGCCATCTTGCCCTCGTTTCTAAGCTCTAATAATAGAAATATCTTTGGAAAAATGCATTAAGATGAATATAACAGCTTTGCAATACCCATTCAACAAAAAAGCCGACCCATAAGCTCAGGTCGGCTTTCTTAAAGGACAGTTTTATCGTTTTTAGAATTTAAGTGTTTAGTACATGTCTCCGTATCCGCCATAACCACCGCCTGGAGGCATAGCAGGCGCTTTCTTTTTCTCAGGTACTCTTCCTATTATAGCGTCAGTTGTTAACAGGAGTGTTGCGATACTTGAGGCATTTTGAATTGCAGACCTTACGACTTTAGTTGGATCTACAATTCCCTGCTTAACCATATCACAATACTTAGATGTGCTTGCGTCATAACCTTCATTTCCTTCCGCGTTGACAACTCTTTCTACAACAATTGGCGCATTTTCGCCCGCATTCTCAACAATCTGCCTTAAAGGCGCTGACAATGCTCTGCGAACAATATCAACTCCTATTGATTCATCTCCCTTAAGTTTCAAGCTCTTTAGTTTATCAATTGAGCGAATAAGCGCCACTCCGCCACCTGGAAGGATGCCTTCCTCAACAGCAGCCCTGGTAGCATGCAAAGCATCTTCTACCCTGGCTTTCTTTTCCTTCATTTCGCTCTCTGTAGCTGCTCCAACATTAATAAGCGCTACACCGCCTGTCAACTTAGCAAGCCTTTCTTCCAGCTTCTCTCTATCGTAATCTGAGGTAGTACCCCGTATTTCTGTTCGTATTTGTTCTATTCTTCCCTGTATTTCTTTGCTGCTGCCCGCGCCTTCTATAATGGTTGTGGTTTCCTTGTCAATTTCAATCTTTTTTGCTCTTCCCAGGTCTTTAAGCTCTACTCCTTCCATGTTTATGCCTAAATCTTCAAAGATAGCCTGTCCGCCAGTCAGTGTCGCAATATCCTGCAGCATTGATTTTCTTCTATCACCAAAACCAGGCGCCTTTGCCGCAGCACATTTTAATGTTCCGCGAAGTTTGTTTACTACCAGGAGGGTTAAAGCCTCTCCATCAATATCTTCCGCAATTATCATAAGAGGTTTCCCGCTTTGCGCTACCTTTTCTAAAACAGGTAAAATATTTTTTGCTGAAGAAATCTTTTTTTCATGTATAAGGATATAAGGATCTTCAAGGACTGTTTGCATCTTTGATGGATCTGTTACAAAATAAGGGGAAAGATATCCCTTGTCAAATTGTAAACCCTCAATCCATGTTGATTCGGTTTGCAAGCTCTTTCCTTCTTCGACCGTAATAACACCATCCTTACCCACTTTTTCCATCGCATCGGCAATAATCTTGCCTATCTCAGCGTCTTGATTTGAAGATACAGTGCCTACCTGCTCTATTTCTTTTCTGCCTTTTACAGGAATACTCATTGATTTCAATGTTTCTACCACCTTATCAACGGCTTTTTCGATGCCCCGTTTCAGCGCCATTGCATCTGCGCCTGCGACAACGTTTTTCAAACCCTCTAGAAATATGGCCTCCGCAAGTACTGTAGCGGTGGTAGTGCCATCACCGGCAACATCACTAGTCTTTGAAGCTACAGACTTTACCATTTGCGCCCCTATGTTTTCTATATGGTCTTCGAGTTCAATCTCTTTTGCCACCGTAACGCCATCCTTAGTAATTGTTGGCGAACCAAAACTTTTCTGTAGTATTACGTTTCTTCCTCTTGGACCCAGGGTTATTTTGACAGCAGAAGCTAGTTTATTAATACCCTTCTTCAAAGCTTCAAATGCATCCTGGTCAAAAACAATCTTTTTCTTTTCCGCCATATTTCAAAACCTCCTTTTTCGGATGTGCCACATAAAATAAGTTTTGTGTATTATCTTGGAGTAATTATCGCAAAAGAAATGCCATATGTGTCATTTTGATTTGTCACCTATATTTCCGTCTCTAATTTCCATCTAAAGCGTATGCTATCAACATATCGCAGTTTTTGACTTGGAGAAATTAGAAAATTCTTTTTTTGCGCCAAAAGAGTGAACTTCTATTGCACTGCCGATTTGGCAGTTGCTCCGTATTGTGTAAACTTATGAAGATGTCATACTGGCAGTTAACTATCGAAAATGGATCCTCAGTATTAAGGTGTTACATAAATATACGCTGTTATAGAACTTAAATGTTTTTAAGACAAAATTTGCCGAAGCGGGGATTCGAACCCCGACATCCTTGCGGACATTAGGTCCTGAACCTAACGCGTCTGCCAATTCCGCCACTTCGGCTATATAAGTGTAATAATCCTTGAAACTTGATGAAATATCTGCTAATATAAAAAACTAAATATTGGTTTGTCAACATGGAAATTGTTTCAACTAACAAAAAGGCTAGATTTAATTATGAGATTATTGAGAAAATCGAAGCGGGAATTTCTTTAAAAGGCACAGAAGTAAAATCAATCCGTAATAGAAATGTAAGTATAGGGGAAAGTTATGCACAGGTAAAGGATAATGAAGTTTTTCTTCACAATTTACACATAAGTCCATACGAACAGGGAAATCGCGAGAATCATGAACCTGTACGTGTAAGAAAGTTACTTCTTCATAAACATGAAATTAAGAAATTAGCCGCAAAAACCCAACTAAAAGGTCTTTCTTTAGTTCCTCTGTCAATTTATTTAAGGAAAGGAAAAATAAAGGTTGAATTGGCTATTGGCCGCGGTAAACGGTTAATTGATAAAAGAGAATCCATAAAGAAAAAGAGTGTTGAACGTGAGATTAAACGTATCGTTAAAAGATAAGAAGGTTTATGCGAACTAATGGGGGCGAAAGGTTTCGACCAGGTAACTGGATGCAAAAGTTGCACTCTGAGGTTGTCAGGCGGCCTCATAAAAAACCTGGCAAAAACTTAAATGCTGATAAAGAGTTAGCATTGGCTGCGTAAAAACAGCCGCGTCTTTTCAATTCCATCCTGCGGGGTTGAATAGGCGAAAAATAGCAGGATAGTCGAGCCTTTTTGCTCAAAGGAGGCTTGGCGAAACTTTAATTTGAGATAGTTGTTTTGAAGACCTGTCTGTCGGCATTTAAAACAGCGAAATTAAAAGATAGACTATGTGTGTAGACACTTTTGCTGAAATACTTTGGGACGCGGGTTCGACTCCCGCCGCCTCCACCATTTGAATTTGTCAGAGTTTTACCAAAAGGATATTTCTAAAAAAAAGATGAGTATTACCAGGATCTTAATAATTGCAGATGCAAGAGAAACTGTTGACGAACTCAGAGACTACTTCGAGTTAAACGGGTTTGAAACGGAAGTTGCCTTAAACATTAAGGTTGCATTAGCAATCCTGGAAGAAAGAAGAATGGATCTGGCAATAATAGGCTTTAAGGTTCAGGATACACCAGGCATTGAAGTCTTAGCAAGCGTCAGAGCTATAGACCCTTTTATTCCTGCTATCTTAATTCATGGAAGTAATTCTAAACGAATAAAGTCAATTATAAAGAACGCAGGAGTTCAGGAATACATTCCTAAGCCTATTGAATGGGATTCGTTTCTCCGTAAAGTAAAAAAGGTTCTTGCATCTCATGTAAGCAAGGTAGTATAAAACCGCCTTTATTAAGGGCTCAGTCAAAGATGGCTTGAAAATGAGATGCAAAAGGATAAGTTGTTTTTGACCGGACTCTAAGATGAAACTCATTTCCAGAACTAATCAAACCAGACATAAAATCCCATATTTCTTATTAGTTGCCCTCGTATTTTCATACATCTTATATTTAGAAAACACATGGTCTACACCTGATGAAGATAAACTAAATGAAGAAATAAATGCAATATTACAGAAATATAAGCCAAAAGAAACCCGTGTTGGCATAAGTATATTCTCAATAAGTAAAAACAAATCCCTGTATAAAAGCAATTCTAACGAATCTTTTGTAGTCGCTTCCAATATGAAGTTATTTACTACGGCCACCGCTTTGGTTTATCTTGGCGCAGATTTTGAATACAAAACCGGAATATTGTATAGTGGGAGCATATCTTCTGATGGTAAACTGAAGGGCGATATTATTATAAGAGGAAGTGGCGACCCTAATATTTCAGGAAGATTCTTTGAAGGTGAAATTACTGCTGTCCCCGCCTATTGGGCTGATGCGATTAAAAAACAAGGGATAAAAGTAGTAATGGGTGATGTCATTGCTGATGACAGCATCTTTGATAGAGAATTTGTTCATGGTAACTGGCCAAAAGACCAGCTTTCTGAGTGGTACTGCGCACCGGTTAGCGGCCTATCGTTTAATGATAATTGCATTGATATTCTGGTCAGGCCCAACGAAAAGCCTGACGGTCTTGCCTCCATACAAATTGAGCCCAAAACATCTTATGTTGAGATAATTAATAAATGTAAAACCACAACGTTGAAATCAAAGCATTTTTATTCATTTCACAGAAAACCATTCACAAACCAGATACAGATTACAGGTTTTTTATGGTCAAAGGCTGAACCGCAAAAAGAGTGGATTACTATACATAATCCACCCCTGTATACCGCTACTGTTTTTAAAGAGATATTAGAGAGAAAGAATGTCCATATTATGGGAGAGGCGAGGGTTATTAATGAATCAGATTTGAATGCCGAACATAAACTTCATAAATTGGCAGTAACGACTTCGAGTTTAATACAAGCTATCAACGTAACTAACAAATGCAGTCAGGGTTTTTATGCAGAACAGATACTAAAGACAATTGGAGCAACCGTTAAGAAGGAAGGAACCTTTTCCGGCGGACTGGAGGTAATTAAGGATTTCATTTCTAAATTAGGAATTCCAGAGGAGCAATATCAACTTGATGATGGTTCCGGTTTGTCAAAGGATAACAAATTAACGCCGGAAATGATAATAAGATTATTGCGCCATATGTACATGCACAAAGATGCCGGTATTTTTCTAAAATCCCTTCCAATTTCCGGTACTGATGGTACGCTTGAAAAGCGCTTGAAAACAGAACCATATAAGTCAAGGATAAGGGCAAAAACAGGGTATGTTCGCGGGGCAAGCACGCTTTCCGGATATGTTAAAACATTAAACGAAGAAATAATAGCGTTTGCAATATTAGTAAACGAAATCAAAGGCAGTACATGGCAGGCAAAGCGACTTCAGGATGCTATATGTAGATTCCTGGTAACTTGTAATTAAAGGTTTGAAATTTTTTATTTTTTTATATAGTGCGGGGTGTTATTATACAAATACGTTATTAACGACGTAACTTTATAACCGTTTAAAGATTAATATAATGCCAAAAAAGATATATTCCCTGTACTCACATTTTTATGATAGTTTGTTTGGGACGCTATTACATTCCGGGCGTTGTATTGCGAGTAGATTAATGGATATACAACCGGGTGAAAGAATCCTTGAGGTTGGGATTGGCACCGGAATATCTCTACCCCTTTATCCAAGAAATGCAGAGATCATTGGCATTGATATAAGTAAGGATATGATTAAGCGGGCAGGAGAAAAGAAACAACGTCTGGGTTATTCTAATGTAAAATTATGTATAACAGATGCTTCTGAAATGGCGTTTCGGAATGGTTACTTTGATAAAGTAATTGCCTCTCATTCGATCGCTGTAATTCCAAAACCTTTTGAAACCCTTAAAGAAATAAAGCGTGTATGCAAAGAAGACGCTGAGTTCTTTTTTCTAAACTATGCCGGAAGCAATGATAATCTGGTTGCCAGGTTTGAGAAAGCATTATCTCCCATACGATGCAGACTAGGCCTGGGAAAAGTTATAGACCTTGAGGAATTATTGTACAGCGCAAATTTCAAGATAGACTTCAAAGACAGGGTAAATATTTTTAAACTATGCCAGATCATAAAGTGTAGAAATAACGGTGTGTAATGGAATGGTAAAATTGTTTACATGCCGCAAACACTCTTTAAATATCTCCCCGTATAAGACTTTTTGATTTGACATATTTTCTCCGGAGGGCCGGCGGCCACAACCTCTCCCCCTCTTTCACCTCCCTCTGGCCCAAGGTCGATTATGTAATCTGCTGTCTTGATAACGTCAAGATTGTGTTCTATCACTATGACAGTATTCCCCATGTCCGTCAATCTGTGGAGTATTTTCAGGAGATTTTGTATGTCTGCGAAGTGCAGCCCGGTTGTCGGTTCGTCAAGTATATAGAGTGTCTTTCCTGTGCTCTGTTTTGCAAGTTCAGTTGATAGTTTTACCCTTTGCGCCTCGCCGCCTGAAATGGTTGTGCTTGATTGCCCTAACGTTATGTACCCTAATCCCACGTTGCGCAGCGTCCGCAAAATACGTTCTATACTGGGAATATTCCTGAAAAAATCGTATGCTTCGTCTACACTCATATCCAGGGTATCGGAAATGGTTTTACCCTTATACCTTATTTCCAGCGTTTCCGGATTGTATCGTTTGCCCCTGCATTGTTCGCAAAGAACAAACATATCCGGCAGGAAGTTCATGGCAATCTTCTTCGTCCCCTGCCCTTCACATAATTCACACCGGCCCCCTTTGACGTTAAAACTGTAACGTCCGGTTTTGTAACCTCGTATCTTAGATTCCTTTGTCTGGGCAAAGACATTTCTTATATGGCTGAATAGATTCGTATATGTTGCCGGATTGGAACGCGGTGTACGCCCGATCGGAGACTGGTCTATTTCGATAACCTTATCAATCCTTTCTATGCCGGTTATCCTGCTGTGTTTGCCAGGTTTGGCACGGCTGCCATAAATTGCTTTCATCAGCGCCCTGTGTAATATCTGATCGATCAGAGTGCTCTTGCCTGAACCTGAAACTCCGGTTATACAGCAAAAAACCTTTAAGGGTATCCTGACATCAATTGATTTAAGATTGTTTTCTCTCGCACCTTTTATCAGGATAGAGTTTTTCATATCTGCTTTTTTTCTCAACCCGGGGATTTCCACCTTAAGTTTGTGATTCAGGTATTGAGAGGTTAACGATCCGTTATTGGACATAATCTCCGGAACCGTGCCTTTCGCTACTACCGTTCCTCCATGCTCGCCTGCGCCTGGCCCCAGGTCAATCACATAATCTGCGCTGCGTATGGTTTCTTCATCATGTTCAACTACTATTACGGTATTTCCCGAATCCTTCAATTTTTTTAACGTATCGATTAATCTTTTGTTATCTCTCTGGTGTAACCCGATAGTTGGTTCATCCAATACGTAGCAGGCGCCAATCAGACCTGTTCCCACCTGAGTAGCCAGTTGAATCCTCTGCACCTCTCCGCCGGAAAGTGTATCGCTTCTCCTGTCCAGAGTTAAATAACATAAACCTATATCAATCATAAAGCTTATCCTTATCACGATCTCTTTTAATATCCCTCTGGCAATAACCTCTCTCTCCCCCAGGAATTTAAGAGATTTAAAGAAGCCGAAGGCATTTTCTACGGTCATTGAGGTAACTTCGCTTATCGTCCTGTCATTAACCTTTACGGATAAAGCTTCAGGTCTTAATCTTGCGCCACGGCACTCCTCGCACGTATTATAATCCATATATCTTTCAAGACGTTTTACGACATCCGGGCTGTTCGTCTTATCATATACACGCCATAAAGTCGGGATGACACCATCAAAGCTTTCAGCGCTATTATTTTGCGCCTCACCGTATAGTAAAATATCTCTGATTCTTTTGTTAATCTTCTTGAATGGAATTTCAGGGTCTATGCCAAATTCCCCTGAAAACGCATCCAGCAAATTATCATAGTGCTCCTGTGTGATTGGGCTCCAGTTTGACCATGCATGGACAGCGCCTTCACCTAAACTTAACTCTTCATTCGGGACGATCAGTTCCGGATCAAACTCCAGCGTCATGCCAAGTCCTTCACACTCCCTGCACGAACCGTACGGACTGTTGAAGGAAAACATTCTGGGAGCAAGTTCCTCGTAGCCTATTCCGCAACTCAGGCAGGAATAGCGTTCGCTGAATACCATATCTTCCCACTTTCCCTTCTTTTCCCGGGCAACAATCACTACGCCTTCGCCCAACTCCAGGCTTGTACGCACTGAATCATCAAGTCTTTTCTGAATGTCATCCTTAACTATAAGCCTGTCTACAACAACGTCAATATCATGTATCTTATACCTGCTAAGTTTAATGTCAGTACTTGCATCAATAATATCTCCATCAACTCTGGCGCGTACGAAACCCTTACGTCTTATTTTCTGGAAAATCTCTTTATGCTCACCTTTTTTGCCCTTAATTATGGGTGATAGAACCATTATCTTTGTACCTTTTGGTATCCGGGTAACCCTGTGCAAAATCTGTTCTATGGTTTGCCTTGTAATTGTTGTGCCGCAATTTTGGCAATAGGGAGTGCCCACTTTTGCAAAGAGAAGGCGCAGATAGTCGTATATCTCCGTTGTTGTGGCGACAGTGGAGCGCGGCCCTGAATGACTTGTGCGCTGTTCGATTGCAATAGTGGGAGGGAGGCCTTCTATGATATCAACATCAGGCCTCTGCATCTGGTCAAGGAATTGCCTTGCATACGAGGAGAGGCTTTCTATATAACGCCGCTGCCCTTCCGCATAGATAGTATCAAAGGCCAGGGAGGATTTCCCGGAGCCGCTTACTCCTGTGATGACCACAAGCCGATCTCTGGGAATATTGATATTTATACTTTTGAGGTTATGTTGCCTTGCGCCCTTTATTGATATGTAATCGATAATTGCTGATTTATTAGATTTACTTTTTTCTCTTTTTCCTCGCATCAGGCAATTTCTTCCAGTCTAGAATCAATTGTGTTAGTAACCGTACACCAACTCCAGTAGCGCCTTTCCTTATGTATGGAGTGTCCTTTTCTACCAGAAAAGTTCCGGCAATATCAAGATGAACCCATGGGAAGTTTTCTACAAACTCACCCAAGAAACATGCGGCCGTAATAGTGCCTGCGTACTGGCCGCCGGTATTCTTAATGTCAGCTATGCTACTCTTTATCAATTCATAATATTCATCCCATAGCGGCAATTCCCACACCCTTTCATGACATTTCTCGCCGGCTTGTTTTACCCTGACTTTTAGTTCATCATTATTACCGAGCATGCCGGATGTAAATGTGCCTAATGCGGCGACACATGCACCTGTTAATGTGGCAATATCTATTACGGCATCAGGCTTGTACCTTTTTGCATAAATGATAGCATCCGCCAGGATCAGACGTCCTTCAGCATCTGTATTTAAAATTTCTACCGTTTTCCCCGACATGTATTTGATTATGTCACCTGGTTTCAAGGCGCTGCCACCGGGCATATTTTCTGTACATGGTACCAGGCCAACAAGATGAGTGGATGGCTTCAGGTTGGATATGGCTTTAAAGGTGCCCAGGACGGCGGCAGCGCCTGCCATATCGGCCTTCATTAGATCCATATCCTTTCCCGGCTTTAAAGATATTCCTCCGGAGTCAAATGTTACACCTTTGCCTATAATAACTATAGTCTCATTATTTCTTTTTTTAGTATTGTATTCAAGGATGATAAATTTAGGCGGCTGAGAGCTTCCTCTCGATACATTCAAGATGCCACCCATTCCCAGCTTTTTCATATCCGGGCGGGATAATGTTCTGCATTTAATACCTGACTTTTTTGCAATCTCTTTTGCCTTATTTGCAAGGAAGGTTGGCGTGGCGTCGCTTCCAGACATATTCACAATATCACGCGTAAAGCAAACGGCTTCAGCTACAATCTGAGTATTCTTTACTGCAGATTTAATCTTTGCCAGGACATCTTTTTTCTGAACGATCAATGTAAAATTATTAATGGTCGTCTTATCTTCCTTCTTCAATGTCTTATATATGGTGAAATTATACAGTGATAATATTACACCCTCTACAACTGTGCGGGTAACGTCTTCAATGGAAATGCCTTTGTACTCTGTCTTATATAATAACATTAAAGGATTTTTGAATTTCTTTTCCTGGATTATCCTTGTCGCCGTGCCAGCCGCCTGACGAATCTTATCTGACGACAGTTCTGTAGCTTTTCCTAATCCAACCAGTAGAATCCTCTTTGGAACAGACTTCTTATAAGTTGGAATCATTATGGTTTCATTTAGTTTTCCGGTAAAATCCTTGTTCTGCAGCAAATTTGTTATGACTCCTCCGAGTGCTTTATTAAGAGGGTCTAATTCGGATGGTATTTTTCTTACATTTTCAAAAAGACTTATTACGATTACTTCTACCGATTCTTTTTCTGCCACACCAAATTTTACTGAAATTCTCATCCCCACTCCTCCATGCAAGAAGAAAAAAACAAATAATTTAATAAAGATTCTATCAATATAATATACAAATAATGCATACATGACAAGAGAACCTTTTTCTTTTGACAATCATAATTATATACATTAGAATCGAAAAATTATCTATAATTCTTTAAAACCAACAATGGGGAAAATAATGAAAATAAGGATTTTTATAACACTGATTTCTTTTGGTTTCTTAAATTTATTAATAAACGGCTGTGGTGATGATGGAGGACACAGCGGCCATTTTACCGGCGGCGGTGGCGGCGGTGACATGAATTTTGAGCAGCAGGCGCTGAAAATGGAACAGGATGATATTGCTAAATTAAAAGAAGGGAAGGGTTATAAATCAGAGACCTATGCCAAGACGGATTATGATTCTATGAAAGGCCAGGACTTTGCTAAAATACATGAAGGCGTTGAAGGCGTGACTGTGGCAAAAGATCCTAATGAAGCAATTGCAATAGTAAATGGCGAAGCAATACTTCGTCTGGAACTTGACAGGTTACTCGATAAGGTCAGGCAGAAAATGGGCACAAAAAGATTACACCTCGTTGAAGAAAGAATTATAGATGACCTGGTTACACAGCTTGTACTCAAGCAATTTATTAGAAAGGAAAATATTCAGATAGACCCAAACCGCATTGAAGAGGAGATAAAGACCTTTAAGGAAAATGTTAAAAATAATCCCGACTCCAAGGATAAAAGCCTTGAGACACTTCTGGAAGAACAGGGGGGAAGTATAGAAGAGTTAAGAGTGGCCCTGGATATTTCACTATCAATAGATGAATACCTGGAGAAAACAACACCGGAAAAAGAGATAAAGAAATATTTTACTGAAAATATAGGTAATTTTAACGGAGAAACTGTAACGGCAAGCCATATACTCATAGATACGAGAAATATAAAAGACGAAGAGGAATTAAATAAAGCAAAAGAGAAGATTGAAAAATTAAAAGAGGAACTTGAAAATGGCGCTGATTTTGCAAAACTTGCTGAAAAAAACTCCGATTGCCCTTCTGCAAAAAATGGAGGAGGATTAGGTGTTATTGTCAGAGGGCAAATGGTTGATGAATTTGAAGAAGCGGTCTTTAATACGGAGGTAAATGGCATCAGTGAGCCAGTAAAAACTCAGTTTGGTTACCACATTATAAAGGTTACGGATAGACAGGAAGGTAAAGACGTCACGTTTGAAGAAACAAAGGATAATGTCAAGCTGGCACTCTTCAATGAAAAAACAGTAGCATTAATACAAGAATTAAAAGACAAAGCAGATGTAAAGGTTTTGTACAAACCAACCCCGTATGCGTCATCTGGTGGTCATGGCGGCATGCCCGCTCATGGCACTGTGTCTGGTGGCGGCGGTCATGGCAGTACTTCATCATCACCTCACGGCGGTAGCATGCCGGCTGACCATAGTAATACTTCTCCTCACGCTGGAATGCCTATGCCGGGTGCTTCTTCACCTCATAGTGGTTTAAATCCACACGGGCAAATGAAGTCAACGGAAGATGAGTCGCCAGAAAAAAAATTCACCCTGACAAATTGAGGACTTGAAATCTACTGCCCGGACTTTATCATTCCCTTCCGACCAGGTTTTTAGAAACAAGGATGGTGTTAGGTCAATAAACCTCATAGTATCACAGGCATACTGCCTGTGATTGACAGACTGCCTGCCCGACTGTGAGAGTTTTTCAGGCGGAGAAGTCTGTCCCACTGTAAAAGAATTTCCTTTTTGTTACCGGTTCAATCTTGCCCGCCAGAATGAATATCGGGCTGGCAGATTGAACTGAAACGTTTCCCCTTTTAAAGGGGGGATCTAAAGTCCTCGGCGCTTTTGTCCGGGGAAGGGGGCTTTAAAATCAGACAATTAATAGAATGGATCCACAGTTATTCATAAAATTATCTATTATCTTATATTGGTGTTCATTACTTATATACACCTCTTACTGGATAGTCGGCTTTCTGGGCAGAGGGACAAGATTTTATGTCCTCTTAATCGGGGTTATTTTACATTCAATATCGATTGCATTCAGAGGCATCTCTATAGAATATTTCCCGTTAACAAACAAATTTGAGTCCTTCACCGCATTTGCCCTTGCCTGCTTCACCGTGCTTTTGTGTTATTCCAGAGTGGAAAGTTATGTATACAGGATTTCCCTGTTTTGTGTGGGATACTGTTTTTTTGTTGTAGCTTCAGTCTTCTTTTCAATGAAACAATCATACGCTCCGCCGCTGATGTTGACGATATGGTATATCCTCCACGTTCCCATATCTTTCTTCTGTTACGCATTGTGGACAAGTTCATCTGCGGCGGCAATGGCAAGTTATTTCTCCCCGGAAGATAAAAGGCGGTATGAACAAATAATAGATTTCGGCTTTCAGTACGGCCTGATAGCATTCTCGATATCCATGATTTTCGGCGGCCTGTGGGGATACGTAGCATGGGGATCATACTTCCTGTGGGACCCGAAGCTGCTCTGGTCTGTGATTATATGGTTCTTTTACGCTACGTGCATTCATCTGGATTACTGGCCGGAGGCCAGAAAATTTAAGTTTCTACTGACCCTGGTCGGTTTCCTGATATTACTTACAACGTACGTTGGCACGAGTTTCTTTACAAGAAGTTCACACAGTTTTTAGCCTCTTAAGAAAAATATAACTTTTAAATTAAATAATCACACAAAGTCACGAAGAACACAAAGGGAAAAGCTATAATCTTTTGTTTTATTTATTTAAATTTTGTTTTCTTAGTGATCTCTGTGCCTCTGTGTGAAATTTTCTTTTATTCCTCACTGTTAATGTGAGGTGATATTTAAAAAAATGAAGAAAGTATACGGATTCTTAAAATCTCAGAAGACCGGAATAATAATCGGATTCACGGTCACCGGACTCCTCATAATAGGCAGTCTTATAATGAATTTTTTCCCGGAATCTTATGAAGGTCTTTCGGGAGAAGATATTACCTTTTTCTTTAATAACCCCAGGCCAATACACATCTGGTTTTATATAATGTTTGTTGCCTTTGTCATGTACGGGATATGTATTTTCTTCTGTACCATAGATTCTCTTATCAGAAAAGTAAAGGCCAGAACCAGCAAGATTCCTCTATATGGAGCATCAATTGTACATATCGGTTTCTTGGTCACACTGGCGGCTCATCTTATAGGCGGTATATGGTCAGAGCCCGGCATGCCGATTACAATCGGTGATGCATGGGTGCAAGCCGGTGAATATGAGTTGAAGGTGACCAGCCTTGAAACCACCTCATACCCCAATGGCATGCCAAGGAAAATAAAGGCACAGATGAAAATAAGGAAGGACGGGAAAGAGACCAGTGATACGCTCGGCTTCAACAATCCTGTACTTTTAGATAGCGGAACTAAACAATTTCTTTTGAGAAATTATGGCAATATGCCAAACGGAGTAGTATTGACTATTGGCGGAGAAACAAGGGCTTTTAATATAAAGGATGTTATAGCGATAAATGGATCAAAGATGCTCCTGGCAAACCTTTACCTCCCTCCACAGTTCCGCATGCCAGTTATCCAGTTAGTTTCGGAAGGTAAAGACGGCAAATACGAACAAGCCTACGTCCGCATCGGCAGGCAAAATGCTCAGAATGTTAAGGGAGTGAACGTGATTTTTGAAGATATAAAATCCATGCCTGCAGTAGTTGTCACGCCAAAAGAAAACCCGAGCATACCGCTCACGCTGGTTGCAATCGGCTGCTTCGGTTCAGGAATGATCTTAGTGATTTTCAGAACGGCGTATAAGATGGTAAGGGTTTAGAGATACAACTAAAGTAGGCAGTTCACAGTTGGCAGTAGGCAAGAGGCAAAGACGAATGTCGAACAAGGAATGTTGAAGTGTTTAAGACAAAAAAATTCATCACACAAAGGCCGGCTTGCTACCTGATGCATGGAAAAAGAAAAACGTTGAAGTTTGCGTCTTTACATCAGAAATCATATCAGAGAAGGATATTGTTAATTGAAAATTTAGCGCCCTACTGGCGAACTACGATTTACAATTGTAGCGGAATGGCTTCCTGCCCGAACCTGCCCGAATAGGTACAGGCGGGTAGGTACCCGTCCGAACGGCGTAGACGGGCGGGCAGGCGGGTAGCCTTCCACCTCCATGGGTTTGTCAGCAAAAAGAGGTTATACGAACGTTTATATTGGTATTGAATCCGTTGTGTGTAGAGGTTTGTCCGCCATCTGACTGTGGAATTGAGGCAAGTATTACATCACCTTCCTTCATAATCAGGATTCGTTTCTTTTATTAAATCCGTAGAATATTCCGGCTCATTTTTATCATAAGCCCTTTCTAAACTCTTTATAGATAAACGCATCCATTCTTCTCGTTCTTCATTTGTATGCTTTGGCAAAACGGTTACTATGAGTTTAGTATCTGGTTCAAGGTTAAATGGTTCGTCTAAAAGGATTTTTTTACCATCAAAATGAGCTTTTAAATTAATAGTATCCATAAAAATAATCTCCTAATAGTATCGTAATCATTAGAGCAATCTTATACTTTGTCAGTCTTTTGTCAATTTATTTTAAATACTTGTATGCAAAAAGACTTAGCATATTATTTGTCAGGTTGCTTATGCCGACGGATAAAGGCTTTTGACTTGACTGTTTACGGGTATTGTGATAGATTTCAGCTCCCATATTTCAGTTCACATAC